>JBEDKW010000057.1:0-5030 GCA_041171945.1 Actinomycetota bacterium | reverse complement strand
GCGCCATAACCTGGCACGCATACTTGCCCGCCGTGGGTGTGACCGGCAAAAACCATGGATGCGTTCGCAGCGGCCATTGATTCTAGCACCCGAAGGTAGGGCGCATGGCTTACCCCAAGAACAATATCGCTCGCGCTCAGCCGGCTCGACTGCGGCTTCAGGCTCGAAGTGTCATCTAATTCATCATGGGCATCGTCCACACCGATGAAACCAATGTTTAGCCCTTTGATCACGATCGAACCCTCGCGGTTATTCAGGTTGATCCACCCGGATGAACGAAACCCAGCAAGCAACCTTGCGGTGTCGAGCGGTTGTCCATCGCTGCGGTCAGAAGGCTTGGCAAGGTAGGAGAACGGGTTTCGAAGCACCGGCCCAAGATAGTCGTTGGAGCCGTTGACGAACACGCCGGGCAGCTGCAGCAGGGGAGCAAGCGCGGTGAGCACTGGGCCGATGGCGTCTTTGTGGCCGAGGTTATCGCCGGTGTTGATGACAAGGTCAGGTTTTAGCTCGCCTAGGGAGTGCACAAATTTTGCTTTGCGCTTTTGCCAAGGGGCAAGGTGAATGTCTCCGATGTGCAAGACAGTTAGCGGTTTTGAGCCAATCGGCAAAACGCGAACGCTCTCTCGACGAATCACAAAAAGCTGGCGCTCAATAGCGATTCCCCAAATGGCAACTGCTGCGATGAGCGCAAACGCGATCGCCAGAATTTCCATGGTTGGTTATGGGCCAGAACTGATGATCAGAAGAATTGCTCCGGCCGATGCGGCTGGTGTTCCGGCTGCTGGGTCGGTGCCAATCACAAAGCCCTTAGGTATCGTTGTGGACTTTTGGAAGTATTGGCTCTGTGAGGCCTGAGGTTCGCTTACTGCTGCGAAGCCGGCCGCAAGCAGAGTTGCCTTGGCGTTAACCACGTTCATGCCGGCTACGTTAGGCACGCCAACGCTGCCACCCTTGCTGATGTAAAGACGAACTTGGGTGCCGCGAGCAATGCTTGAGCCCATGGATGGACGGGTGTAGGCCACTGTTCCTGCTGGCATTGGGGAGGCAACCTGAGTCACCACAACCTTGGCGTTTAGGTCGCCGGTCTTCACCACTTCGGTAGCTGCTTCTGGAGTTTGGCCTGCAACGTTTGGCACGGCCACGATTGTGGCACCCACCATTTCGGCTGGTGGTGCTGCAAATTCAGAGCCAGGGTAAAGCTTGTTGATTGCCTTCATGGTGGTTCGCCAAATATCGTGACGAACGGTGTTGGCTGCTTTATTGTTTAGGCGCAAGCCCGAAAGCGACTTGTTTCCCACTACGTTGCCAACCCAGGTGGCGGTGCCAACTGCGGTCGAGAATCCGGTCATCCAAGTGTGAACACCAGAGTCGGTGGTTCCGGTTTTGCCGGCTAGGGGAGTGCCGTCACCGGTGCTTGAAGCGCCACCGGTTCCGCCTGAGATAACGCGCTGCATGGCATAGGTCATGCCGGCTGCAACCTCGGGGGTCACGGCTGGTGAGCAGAGGCTCTCTGGCACTTTGAAGTCGGCTCCGGTGGAGCGCACGATTACTTTATCGATGGCAACCGGTGAGCAGTAAACGCCGTTATTGGCGATTCCGGCCATCGCAGCTGCCATTGAAAGTGGCGAAAGTTCGTTGGTTCCAATAACCGAGGCCGGGTAGTACTGAAGTTCGTTGCCATCGGCGCGGTGAATGCCGAAGCGGGCCGCGGTGTCTCGAATGTCACAAAGGTCTAGCTGTGCTGCCATCGCAGCGAAGGCGGTGTTCACCGACATCGATGTTGCCTGAACAACGTTTAGGTCTTCTGGCTCTTTGACAATGTTGTTCGGTTCCCAAACTCCACTCCAGCCGCCGCAGCGCGCTGAGAAGTCGGAGCCGTTCCATTCGACAACGCGACCGTCAACGTGGTCGCCGAGCTTGAAGCCGTTGGTGAGCCACTGGGCCAACGTAAATACCTTGTAGGTGGAGCCGGTTTGAAAACCGGATGAGCCGCCATATTCTCGGTCGGTGGCATAGTTCACCGATGTGTGACCCAGCTCATCGCTTTGGGTCTGGTCAAATATTCGGTTTTCGGCCATTGCCAAGATGCGGCCGGTGCCAACCTCAACCGAAACAGTTGCCGAACCAATCTGGCTCGGGGCATCTGACGGCGCCCAAGTCATGGTGGCACGCTGCGCAGCTGACTGTGCGTTTAGGTCGATGGTGCTGTAAATCTCAAGGCCACCGCGGCGAAGAAGGTTCTCGCGGTCTTCTTGGGTTGGTCCAAATTCGGAGTTATTGCGAATCGTCCAGACCACGTAGTCGCAGAAGAAGGCTGTGGTTTGGTTGCTCTCGCAGCCAGAAGGAGTTTCGGTTAGGTTCACCGTGATTGGCGTTGCCTTGGCAGTGCTTGCCTGTTCGCCGGTGATGTAGCCAGCATCGCGCATGTTGTTGATCACATAGTCGCGGCGGTTCTTAGCTCGCACTAGGTTTTCTTCGGTGTCTGGCTTGTAGTCATTTGGCGACTTGAGCATTCCGGCGAGCAAGGCCGCCTGCGGAATGTCTAGGTCTTTTGCCTTGACGCCAAAGTAATAGTTCGAGGCTGCTTCGATTCCGTTGATCTGGTTTCCGAAGAACGAAAGATTCAAATAACCAGCAAGGATGTCTTGCTTGCTCGCCTCTTGTTCGAGGGCAACGGCCAAACGAATTTCACGAAGTTTGCGGTCGATGGTTGGAACTCGAGCTGCCTCGATTGCATCCTTGTCGCCGGTTAGGTTTGCAGCCTCAACGAGGGAGTTCTTTACGTATTGCATGGTGATGGTTGAGCCACCGGGGCCACCGCCACCCATCGCTGCGTTGGTTAGGGTCGCACGAATCAATGCGATGACATCAACGCCGCCGTGCTCAAAAAAGCGCGGGTCTTCGGTTGCGACCACTGCGTTTCGAACGTTAACCGACATCTCGTCGTAGGTTACTGAGATGCGGTTTTCGTGATAAAAATTAGCCACTTTGATTGGCTCGCCAGCTTGGGTTGCATAGAGCGTCGAAGACTGGGATGCGTTAACCGGCTTGATGTAATCGGGCAGGTTTTCGAAGATTGTGATTCCCGCGGATGCGAAAAAACCGCCGACTATAGCAAGCGGGGCCAGCAGGGCAATGCCCAGGGCGCCAGCCAATGCAGACAATCCAGTGAACTTTAGGATGCCGCTCATAAACGTTTCGGACTTGTTCTTTGACGCAGACATAAACTATAGGTTACCTGAGTTCCCCTGAGAGGATGCTGCCAATGTTTAAGTGGGAGTACATTACGACCCCGTTGCTTTTGCACCGTGAAACCGCCATTTTGAATAACTGGGGCTCTGAAGGCTGGGAACTAGTTCAGATTATTTCTGGCCCAGAAGGCGGAAACGTCGCTTTCTTCAAGCGCCCAATCGCTCCGGCAGCAACTTCTGAAGGAGCCAACTGATGTCTCGCATCGAAGAGCGCCTGATTGAGCTCGGCTTCCCGCTGCCAGAGGTAGCCAAGCCAGTTGCCTCATACATTCCTTCGGTAGTCACCGGAAACCTGTGTTTCACCTCAGGGCAGCTGCCATTCGTGGCTGGCGCACTGCCGCTTACCGGCAAGGCCGGTCTTGGCGAAGGCCAAATTGACCCAGCGGCAGCCAAAGATTTGGCACGCCTCTGCGCTCTAAACGCGCTCGCCGCGCTAAAGCTTGCCATTGGCGACCTAGACCGCGTCACCCGCATCGTTAAGGTCGTCGGTTTTGTAGCTTCGGTTCCAGAATTTACCGGTCAGCCAGGCATCATCAATGGCGCCAGCGAGTTCTTGGCTGAGGTCTTCGGCGAAATTGGCGTGCACGCACGTTCAGCCGTTGGCGTTTCGGTTCTACCCCTAGATTCAGTGGTCGAAGTCGAGCTAATTGCAGAGTTCAAGTAGTTCTCAGCAACCCCCTAAACACGAGAAAACCCCGCCGGCCCTGAGGTCGACGGGGTTTTTCTTTTGAAACTTTAGTCGCTAGCTCCACCGGCAATTTTGCCAGAGATGATGTCCATCACCGAGGTGTCGGCAAGGGTGGTCACGTCTCCGATTGGTCGGTCTTCGGCAACATCGCGAAGCAAGCGGCGCATGATTTTGCCAGAACGAGTTTTAGGCAATTCGGCTACCACCATGATGGTGCGAGGCTTGGCGATTGGGCCAATCTCTTTGGCAACGTGATCGCGAAGAATCTTGCTAACGTCGGCGTCGGAACCAATTGAGTCCAGCTGGCTCTGACGCAAAATGACGAATGCCACAACAGCCTGGCCGGTGGTTTCATCCTTGGCGCCAACAACAGCTGCCTCGGCCACAAACGGGTGTGAGACCAATGCTGATTCAATCTCGGCGGTAGACAGGCGGTGGCCTGAAACGTTCATTACATCGTCGACGCGGCCCAGCAACCAGAGGTCGCCTTCATCATCGAACTTGGCGCCGTCGCCGGCAAAGTAGATGCCTTCAAACTTCGACCAGTAGGTCTCGATGAAACGGTCTGGGTCGCCCCAGATGCCGCGAAGCATCGCTGGCCATGGCTCGGTGATGGTTAGCAAACCGGCGTGACCGTTGCCGAGGGTGAGACCCTCATCGTCGAGAATCTTAATTTCAATTCCTGGGATGGCGATCTGTGCTGAGCCAGGCTTCAAAGTGGTGACGCCGGGCAGTGGCGAAATCATGATTGCGCCGGTTTCGGTCTGCCACCAGGTGTCGACAATCGGAGCGAGTCCGCTGCCGATGATCTTTCGGTACCACATCCATGCCTCAGGGTTGATTGGTTCACCAACCGAGCCAAGAACGCGAATTGAGCGCAGGTCATATTGCTCTGGAATTGCGCTGCCGAATTTCATGAAGCTACGGATTGCGGTTGGTGCTGTGTAAAGAATCGAGACGGCATATTTCTGAACGATGCTCCACCAGCGGCCCCAGTCAGGGGAGTCTGGGGTGCCCTCGTACATTACCTGGCTGGCTCCGTTGACCAATGGGCCGTAGGCAACATAGCTGTGGCCGGTGATCCAGCCCAC
>JBEDKW010000056.1:0-5054 GCA_041171945.1 Actinomycetota bacterium | reverse complement strand
CTTTGCGGTTAGCAGGCCCATCTCTTTGATTGGCTCTAGGTCAACCTTCGACGATGAAAGCGGCGAACCGGCGTTCAATACGGCGAGCGCCTCATCGATGGCTTCAAGAGCCGCTGGCTCCATCTTCTTGCCCTTGACTTCTTTTTCAATTCTTGGGCGGGCCTTTTCTAGGGTCTCCATGTCGGCAAGAATCAGCTCGGTGTTGATGGTCTCGATGTCGCTCTTGGCGTCTACCTTGCCGTCAACGTGCACCACATCGGTGTCTACGAAACCGCGAACAACCTGAGCAATTGCGTCTGCCTCACGGATGTTGGCCAAGAACTTGTTGCCTAGGCCCTCACCCACAGATGCGCCGCGCACAATGCCGGCGATGTCCACGAACGACACCGGAGCAGGAAGCAAGCGCTCCGAGCCATACATGTCTGAGAGACCCTTTAGGCGAGGGTCTGGAAGGTTCACAATGCCAATGTTCGGTTCGATGGTTGCGAACGGGTAGTTCGCCGCCAGAACGTTGTTCTTGGTCAGTGCATTAAATAGGGTCGACTTGCCAACATTTGGCAGTCCCACGATTCCGATAGTTAGAGCCACGAGAGCCAAGTCTACCTTTGAGGTCGGGGGTCACTGGCAGACTTAGAGAATGCCCCTTGATTTTGTCGCTATCGACTTTGAAACGGCCAATGGTTCGCCGGCTAGCCCGTGCGCTGTTGGTCTAGTTCGCGTGCGCGACGGCAAGATCACCGACACCTTTGCCACCCTGATTCAGCCACCCTCCCCCAACGACTGGTTTCACGCTGGCAACATCCGTGTTCATGGCATTCGCCCCTCAGATGTGATTGATGCGCCAACCGTGGTTGAGGCCATCGCGTTGATGAAGCTTTTCATTGGCGAAGACCCACTGATCGCTCATAACGCGTCTTTCGACATGGGGGTTTTGCGAGCCTCTGCACTTATTGTCGAGGCGGCCCTTCCGGCACTGAGTTACACGTGTTCACTGGCTATCTCGAGAAAGACCTACAACCTCGAGTCTTACCGCCTGAATGCGGTGGCCTACGCCATTGGTCACGAAGAGTTTGCCCATCACGATGCCCTGGCCGACAGTGATGCCTGCGCCAGAATCATCATTCACGCAGCCGATCGCCACGGGGCTGAGAACTTGGATGAACTGCTCGCCGCCACCAACCAGGTTTGGAAGAAGCTCTAAAGCTTCGGCGGAAGCCCAATGCCTTGCTCTTCGAGAGCGAGCAACCACTCATCGATCATGCCGACGGACAGCGCGAGCGAGATGTGGTGGGCGTCTCTAAAGGCATAAATGCCATCGATTTGGCTTGGGCACACCTCGGGGGTGCAATAGAAATCGCTGAAGTCAATGTTGGCGGCGCTCAGATTCTTGGCGGTTGCCAACTGCGACAAATCTGGCACAAAAGCTTCTGACCTAGGCATTTCGCAGGCGGTGGCGTCATAAACGGCGTCGAGCCAGCAAGCCCGCATCGCCTTATTCATGAAGACGCCGTCTCGAACTGCCACTACTTCGGCGCCTCTAGCGATCAGTGGCTGCCAGGCGTCTTTGAACCCTTGGATGGAGAGCTCATCATGGTTTGCAGTTTGCACTTCGGTGACTGTGACACCGGTGTGATATTGGGTGATGACCAGGTTGAACGGCTTGGTCTTGGCGAGTTTGGTCTGCAGATTCTTGTTCCAGGCAGCGCAGGCTTTGCCGCGTTCGGTTTCGCTTCGCACGCTCAAGTTGAACGAGCAACTGGCCTTGTAGGCGAGCGTGACTTCGAAGCCACGTTCTTCGGCCAAAGCGATCCACGCACCAAGGTGCATCGCAACGTGCGAGTCGCCAACCAGAAGAACTCGATATTTGCTTCCGGGTTTGCCAAAACTGCAGAATTTCACCGCGGCCGATTCGGGTTCGGTCATGCAAGCGTTACCCTCATCGGCGGTGTCGTTCTTAGCCTGATCGAGAGTGGGCTTGATGAGTTGCCCAGCAGCATTTGGGGTGGTTTGCTGATCAATTTCGCGCGCGGTTGACAACGAACCCTGAGTGCTCAAAACCAAAAGTAAAACCGATGCTGTGGCCAACGAGATGAAGGTGAAACGAGGTTTTTTGCTGGTGAGCGCCGGCAGCGATCTGAATCGATCTTCAACAAAGCGTTTGCTCGAGTAGGCCAGCAAGTAGGTGGCTGCCAGCACAGCGAGCAGTTCGAGAGCACTGAGTCTTTTGCCCAGGGCAAAGGGCAGTAAAACGATTAGAGGCCAGTGCCACAGATACATGCTGTAACTGATGTCGCCGGTGAAGGCCACCGGCCTAAAGGAATAGGTTTTTTGCAGCCAGTTTGGCAGCGGTTGAAGCCCTGCCGCGATAACCATCGCAGTGCCTAAGGTTGGCGCGAGAGCTGCCCATCCCGGAAACACCGCTGCCTCGTTGAGTGTGAGAGCCGAGATTGCGATGATTGCCATGCCGGCGAGGCTAACTGGCGCGAGAGCCACTTTTGGGAACCTAATTTTCGAAGCAAAGATTGCGATGAGGGCGCCGATTCCGAACTCCCAGACCCTAACAAAAGTGCTGAAGTAGGCCAGAGTCGGTTGCTCAAAACTGAGCCACAGCGAATAGGCAAAAGAGCCCGCAGTGATGAGGCCGAGAACCACGGCGATGACCGCTCGGTTGAATTTCTTGCCGACTAACAGTGCCAGTAGGGCAAGTAGTAGTGGCCAAACGACATAAAACTGCTCTTCAACCGCCAGCGACCAATAGTGCTGAAAAGGGCCTGGGCTGGCGGTAGCGAAATAATCGGCGGCACTGGCGGCCAATTGCCAATTCTCGAAATAGAAGATTGAGGCGATTGCCTCATCGAAGAAAGCGATTCTGGTGAACGGCGGCACAAAAATGAGGCTGGCGATAATTGTCACTGCGATTACCAGAAGTGCCGCTGGCAGCAGGCGACGAACTCTTTTGGCCCAAAATGTCGCGATTTTTATTTTGCCGTTGGCCGCTAATTCGCCAAAAAGGGAACCAGAGATGAGAAAACCAGAGATGACAAAGAACACATCGACGCCGGCAAAGCCACCCGTGATTCGGCCGGGCCAGAGGTGAAAAAGCACAACCATTAGCATCGCCACTGCGCGCAGTGCCTGAATGTCGCCTCGGTTTTGCCTAGTTGATCCCACGACCAGCGAGTTTACCCTCCAATAAATGTCAGCCTCGGATGAAATACTCGGGGAATGGAGTCTTATATTTTTCTGGCCATTGGCTTAGTTGTTGGCCTGGTTACCGGCAGTGTCATTGCAACACTTTGGGCAAGAGCAAAATCTGGTGAAAACCAAGATCAATCACTGGCTTTGAAGGTTGCCGCGTCCGACGCCACAATCGCGGGGCTTTCGGCTCAACTCGAGCAGCTGCAGTCTGAAAAGCGTGAACGCGACGAACGCGACCGCGAAGAAAACAAGCTTCTTCAGGCCTTGGCGCCGGTCAAGGTGCACCTCGAACAGATGCAGCAAGTGGTTACCCGACTAGAAAAAGATCGCACCGAACAGTTCGGCACTATTCAGCAGCAGCTAAAAGCAGCCGTCGACTCCGACGAACAACTGCGCAAGCAAACCCAGGCCCTGTCTCAGGCGCTATCTTCCAATTCGATTCGTGGCGTCTGGGGCGAAACCCAGTTGCGCAAGCTAGTCGAGCTTGCCGGCCTCATTAAGCACGCCGACTTCAGCGAACAAGCCAGCTTCAGCACCGACACCGGTGCTGGTCGAGCCGACATGGTCATTAACCTGCCGGGCGGCAAGTCGCTAGCCATCGACTCCAAGGTGCCATTCAACTCTTATCAAGAGGCATCAACAATTTCAGACCTCGCCACCGGCGAAGAAGCAGCTCGTCGCCAGAGGCTGATTTCGGAGCACGTTAAGGCGGTCAAGGGGCACATCGACACCCTTTCCACCAAGGGCTACTGGACAGGCTTGAACGCCAGCCCAGATTTCGTTATTGCCTTTGTGCCCAGTGAATCCCTGCTGTCTGCAGCATTAGACGCAGACCCGGGGCTGTTGGAATACGCGTTCAAAAAGAACGTGGCGCTGGCCTCACCGGTGAGTTTGTTCTCGGTCCTCAAGACCATTAACTACATCTGGCGCCAAAACGCCGATGAGACCTCGGTGCGCACCATGATCAAGCTTGGCAAAGAGCTTTACGAACGAGTGGGCAAGGTGGCCGAGCACGCCGACAAACTGGGTCGCTCCATCATGACCACAGTCAAGGACTACAACGTTTTCGTTTCTAGCCTCGAATCAAGAGTTCTAGTGACTGCTCGCAAGCTCAACGACCTAGACGAAACCGAGCTTGGAACCGAAGACATTCTCTCTCCCCGTCAAATTGACACCAGCCCACAGGCTCTAACCGCCAGCGAACTGGCCCTCGAAGACCCAACTGCCGAAGAAGCTAAATAACAAACAAAGCGCTTTGTAATGCCAAACCAGCCGGTTTGACAAGGCTGCTTGGCTATACTTTCTATGCGCGCGACAAAGACGTTTGCCAGCTGAAGCAACCCGATTCTTTTTCTAAATCGGCAAACATTCAAAGCATTCGAGGAGTTTCGTATGTCTCGCACCATCTCAGGTTCACCAGTAGTAACTCTGACTCCTGCACCGACCCTTGACCGCACTTATTTTGTGAGCAACTTGGTTGAAGGCGGAGTGAACCGAGCCGACTCCGTCGCCGAAGAACTTGCCGGCAAAGGCATCAACGTCACCAAGGGGCTCAACCTAATCGGCATCAAGGCCCCAGGGGTTATTCCAATCGGCAATGCCGACCCTGGTGTTCTAGACCGAACCGGCCACGCAGACACCTTGATCCCACTTTGGATCGAAGGCACCCTTCGAGTTTCCACCACCATCGTTGAGCACAACGGCCCAACCACCAAAGTCAATGAGGCTCCGCGCCCTCTAAGCGAAGAAGACTGGGCCTCAGTCGTTGAACTGACTGAAAAGACGGTTCGTGAAAACGGTGCCAAGTGGCTAGTTATCGCCGGAGCTCTCCCGGTTTACAAATCAACCGGCATCTA
>JBEDKW010000055.1:0-5087 GCA_041171945.1 Actinomycetota bacterium | reverse complement strand
GGGATGCAGTTCACCTTCCCGGGCATTCCGGTTATTTGGGCCGGTGACGAGTTTGGGCTTGATGGTTGGAACGGCGAAAACTCCCGCACTCCGTTGCCTTGGAATAACGAACGCGAGCACGACACCTCGATGATCGAAGAGTATGCGGCGCTCGCCGCACTTCGAAAGGCAAACCCTGCTTTGGTCGATGGCAGCATGCGTTTTCTATATTCTTCGGCCGAAGCTTTGGTGTTTATTCGCGAAAACAAAAACCAGTCAATTTTGGTTTCGGTAACCCGAGGGGAAGACCCAAAAATCAGCTTCCCAATCGATGCTGTTGCCTCAATTGAGCAGGCCAAAATCATCCATGGCCACGGCAAAATCAAACTAAGCAAGAAGAAAATCACTCTCAGCGGCCAAAAGATGTCATTCAACGTTTGGCGTTTGCCAGCAACCGACTAAAAGTGCTAAAGTCTTCTGGTGCCTAGCGGTTGACGCCAGTGCGCAACGCCCCGATAGCTCAGTGGTAGAGCACTTCCATGGTAAGGAAGGGGTCGGCAGTTCAATCCTGCCTCGGGGCTCTGATGAGCCAAAACTAAGGTTCATCGCCCAACCCCCTGCAAAGTTTTCAAGGGTTAGGTAAGCGGCGGGGTAGCTCAGGTGGTTAGAGCACACGACTCATAATCGTGGTGTCGCGGGTTCGAGTCCCGCCTCCGCTACCAATTATTCTCAGGCCAAACTGAACCGGCCAATAAAAAATTACGGCGCTGGCGCCATCATCCACAACACTTGGCAACCATCAGTTTTCGACGGGTTTCTCCAGGTGTGGGGTTCTTTGCCTTTGAAAGTCATCGAGTCACCGACCTCCAAGAGAATCACCTCGGGCCCAAGTTTCATCTCGAGCGTGACCTCGATGACAAAAACAAATTCAATTTCGCAGTCGAGCGAGTAAAGCTCGTCGCCGGCCGAACCGCCTGGCTCGATAATCGATTGCAAAACCTCGATGTGGGTTTGGCTGCCCGGCGACAAGAGAAATTCGCGAACTTTATTGCCGCCGAAATTTACTGGGGCACCCTTGCCGGCACGAACGATGCTGGTCACCGGTGGTTCAAATAAGTCACCCACTCGCATTCCAATAGATTCGCAAACCGCAACCAGTGAAGCCACCGATGGCGAAACCTGGTCGCGCTCTAACTTGCTCACGAAGCCTTCGGTGAGGCCGGCTGCTGAGGCTACTTGGCCAAGGGTTAGGCCGCGGCCAAGCCTGGCTGCTCGCAAGCGAGCACCAATCTGAACCGCTTGGTCAGAACTGGTTTTTACCGTTCGCCTGATGCTCCCTGACATTTAAACCCCTTTGAATCAGTCTTGCACCAGAATGGCAACCGCTCTAACTGGTGCTCCGTCGGCGGCTTCTAGTTTAATCGGCAGCAGAGAGATAAGCGGGTCGGCAAAATCGATGGCGGCTAGGTTCGTCATGTTCTCGCTGATGATGCCGGCTTTGTTGGCAATCAGGTGATGCACCGGAAAACCAACACCTTCGTGCGTTTCGTCGGGAGTCTCATCGATGTTGATGGCGTCAATGCCAAACACCAAAACGCCAAGATCGAGCAACTGCTGGCAAGCTTCGGCTGTTAGGTAGGGGTGATTGAAATATTCTTCGGTGCCAAAGTGCTTGCTCCAGCCGGTGTGAATGAGTGCAATGTCACCGGGATTGAAGCCGGCCGCCTGCCCACTAATCATTGCCCAGGTGATTGGGGTGCGTGGAGCGAGCCCCGAAACATTGAGCACGATGCCTCGGCCCATGAAACGCTCGAGCGGAATCTGGTCGATCTTCTCGGTTGCATCATCGAAGTGAAAAGGTGCGTCAACGTGGGTGCCGGTTTGCGAACCCATTTGAACGCTCAAGAGGTTGAAACCATCTTTGGCAATGGTGCTGTGCACGGCCAGCACCGGAGCCGGGTCGCCAGGGTAAACCTGGGTGTCTGCATTGATGCTGTGCGAGAGGTCTACGACACGAACTATCTTCATAATCAAGAACTATTGCACAGCAGGCAAGTTAGGTCTAGCATTTAGCCAACTTCATCGACGAAGCTAAATCTCCTGAGAGGATCGAAATGAGCTCAACCGAACCATCCAGCGTCAGGCTAAATGCCAAACCAAAAGCCACCGAGGTAGAGCAGTTTGGAATCAACACAATTCCAGACGCAGACCGCACTTCAAAACCATTTGACCTTTTTAGAATTCAATTTGGTGGAGCAAACACTTTCGCAACCGTTTTGCTCGGCACCTTTCCTATTCTTTTCGGCCTGTCTTTCTGGCAGGGTGTAGCCGCAACAGTTTTGGGTGTTCTGGTAGGCACCCTGTTCTTGATGCCGATGGGCCTTTTTGGCCCCCGCACCGGAACCAACAACGCAGTTTCTTCGGGCGCACACTTTGGTGTTCGTGGTCGAGTTGCTGGATCATTCTTGAGCCTGCTAACCGCAATCGCCTTTTACTCAATCTCAGTTTGGGTAGGCGGTGACGCCCTAGTCGGTGGCATGGTTCGCCTTCTCGGCGTTGAAGACTCTCAGTTGCTTCGCGCACTTGTCTATGCAGTAATTGGTGCAATCGTGATCATCGTTGTGGTCTTTGGTTACCAGTTCATGCTGCTGGTCAACAAGACTGCGGTTATTGCTAACAGTGCATTGATGTTGCTTGCAATCGTGGCCTTCAGCGGCACCTTCGATGCGAGTTACGCCGGCTCTGGCGAATACTTATTGGGAAGCTTCTGGCCAACCTTCATCCTCTCGGCCTTGATTGTTATGAGCAACCCGATCTCGTTCGGTGCATTTCTAGGTGACTGGAGCCGCTACATCCCTCGCGGCACCAAGGCTTCAAAGCTCATGGGCGCAACCTTCTTTGGTCAGCTCGCAACTTTGATTCCATTCTTATTCGGTGTTGCCACCGCAACTTTGGTAGCTGGAGACGGCGACTACATCGTTGGTCTGATTCAGGTTTCACCGATTTGGTACGCGGTTCTTCTGATGATCGTTGCCTTCGTTGGCGGCCTCTCAACGGGAACAACTTCGCTCTACGGCACCGGCCTCGACTTCTCATCGGTGTTTCCAAAGCTCAGCCGTGTTCAGGCAACCATCGGTATCGGAGTGGTGGCCTTCCTGTTCATCCTCGGCGGTCGCTTGTTCTTTGACCTTCTTGGCTCAGTGAATGCCTTCATCGGCGCGATTGTAGTTACCACCACCCCATGGATGGTAATCATGGCGATTGGATACTTTGTTCGCCGCGGTCACTATGAAGTTCGCGACCTGCAGGTCTTCAACGAAGGCAAAAAGGGTGGACGCTACTGGTTCAGCAATGGCATCAACTGGCGCGGAATGGTTGCTTGGGTCGTCTCGGCAGTTCTCGGTTTGCAGTTTGCCTACTACCCACCGGTAATCGAAGGTATGTGGAATGGCGTTGCAGGCGGAGTTGACCTAAGCCTGGTTGTGGCCATTGGCTCAGCTGCGATTCTCTACCTCGGCTCGCTGATTATTTTCCCGGAGCCAGACTACGTATACGGACCTAAGGGCCCACGCCTAGTTCCATCGCGCAAGACCGCTGTGCCTGAAATCACAGCTAGTTAGGAAGTACTAATTGTCGAAAGCCACACCCCGCCTAAAAAACGGAGAAATTCTAGGCCAAGTCGACGCGACTGTGGTGCCCCGGTTCGCCGGGGCACCTACGTTTGCGCGATTGCCAAGAATCGATGAAGTCGCGAAGGCAGACATTGCCGTAGTTGGCATTCCGTTCGACGCGGGCACCAGTTATCGACCGGGAGCACGTTTCGGCCCGGCTCACATTCGTGAAGCCTCGCGATTGCTGCGCCCATATAACCCGGCGCAAGACGCCGAACCTTTTGCACTCGCTCAAGTGGTTGATGCCGGTGACATTGCAGTCAACCCGTTTAACATCGAGCAGGCACTGGCTCAGATAGAAGCCGGTGCAACTGAGCTAAGCAGCCAAGGCATGAAGCTGGTCACCCTTGGTGGCGACCACACCATTGCTTTGCCGTTGCTGCGCTCGCTCCACAAAATCCACGGACCAATTTCGGTGATTCACTTTGATGCCCACCTAGACACCTGGGACACATATTTTGGGGCCGATTTCACCCACGGCACTCCGTTTAGAAGAGCCAGCGAAGAGGGTCTTCTAGACCGTGAGGGTTGCCTGCACATTGGAATTCGCGGCCCGCTCTATGCAACCAGCGATCTTTCTGACGACGCCGACTTGGGTTTCAAAATTATTCACACCACCCAGATTGATGAGATTGGCGTAGCCGGAATTATTGAGCAGATGCTTGCTCGAGTTGGCGACCGACCGGTCTATGTTTCTATCGACATCGATGTTCTCGACCCGGCGTTTGCGCCAGGCACCGGAACGCCGGAGGCTGGTGGCTTCACCAGTCGCGAGCTGCTGCGCATCATCCGTGCTCTTGACCAGGTAAACCTGATCGGCGCCGATATTGTGGAGGTTGCGCCGGCTTATGACCACGCCCAAATTACTGGGATTGCTGCTTCACACGTGGCGTATGAGCTCATCACCACTTTGGCTCGGGCTAAGGCGAAAGAATGAGCGAAGTCTTAAGCAATCTAGAAAAGGCAGTGCTCGAGGCTGCTGCCAAGATCGTGGCAGATTTTGGCAGCCATTCAACCTCAGCGTATTTCTCCGGCTTTGCGCCATCGGCAACCTTCATTTTTCACACTCACACCGAGCGGCTAAACAGCCGCAGCGAGTATGAGGCGCTGTGGGCCAAGTGGGAGACCGAAGATGGTTTCAAGGTTCACGGCTGCACTTCGAGCAGCCAATTAGTGCAGATGCTGGGCATGGATGCCGCGGTTTTCAGCCACCTTGTTGAGAGCCAAGTGGAGTTTGCCGGTGAGGTGTCTACCGTGAACGAGCGCGAAACCATCGTGTTTGAGCTAGTTGATGGAGCCTGGCTGGCAGTACACGAGCACCTCTCTCCTGAGGCATAGCGGGCAATCCGGCTTACCTACCCCTCAATCGCCCCAACATAGGCGAAACTATAGGGGTGGTAAATCCAAACATTCAGGGCAAGAAATATCCTGCAACCG
>JBEDKW010000054.1:0-5113 GCA_041171945.1 Actinomycetota bacterium | reverse complement strand
TAACTAGGAGTCGCAATGTCGCGCGTACCATCCCAGATTGATGAAATAGCTGAAGCCTGGGTCAAAACCATGGCCGAGCAAAGCCCGTCTTTTGCCACATCAGTGGGCATCGCCGGAGGCGAAGACAAGCTCGACGACGCCTCGCCCGCTGCCCAACACTATGAAAACGAACTTCGCAAGGGTGTGCTCGCTGAGTTAGCCGGTGCCAAAGTTCGAGACGCAGTAGACGAAGTGACTCTCGACGCCATGAATAACGATCTCGGCTTATCAATCGAGATTCACGAATCCGGTTTATACCGCCGCGATTTGAACGTCATCGCCTCCCCCGCGCAGGGCATTCGGGACATCTTCGACATTTCACCAACCGCAACCGAAGCTGACTGGCGCAATTTGGTCGGTCGGATGAACGCTGTGCCGGATGCGCTATCGGGGTATATCGAGTCGCTTCGTGAGGGCATTGCAGCTGACGACACCCCGGCTCGCCGCCAGGTTGAGCGCAACATCGAGCAGGCTAAGCAGCTCACATCCAAGGATGGATTCTTCTTTGAATTTGCGGCTAACGCAGCGCTCGAAGAAGGCAACCTGCCCGAAAGCCTCCGAGCCGACCTAGCCGCCGCCGCCATCAACGCAACCGCGGGCTACTCGAAGTTCGAAGAATTTTTGCGAGGCGAACTTTTGCCAGCTTCCTCAACCAAAGACGCCATCGGGCGCGAGCGCTATTCACTGCTGCACCGAAGTTTTTTAGGGGCCAAAGTTGAACTGGATGAAACCTACGAGTGGGGCATCGAGGAACTTGCTCGAGTGACTGCAGAGCAAGAGGCAGTGGCCAAACAAATCAAACCCGGTGCCACGGTATTGGAAGCCATCGAAGCTCTGGACAAAGACCCAAAACGTAAACTTCACGGCACCAAAGCGCTTCAAGAGTGGATGCAAGAACTATCCGACACCGCGATTGAGAAACTGAGCGGCACGCACTTTGATATCGCCGAACCGCTTAAGAAGTTGGAGTGCATGATTGCGCCAACGAAGCACGGCGGCATCTACTACACCGGCCCAACCGATGACTTCAGTCGCCCGGGTCGCATGTGGTGGTCGGTTCCTGAAGGCGTTGAGGAGTTTGACACCTGGCGCGAGACCACGACTGTGTATCACGAAGGTGTTCCTGGGCATCACCTGCAGGTCGCTCAGGCTGTTTACAACCGGGATCAGCTAAACAGTTGGAGAAGACTGGCCTCATGGACCTCCGGGCACGGAGAGGGCTGGGCGCTGTATGCCGAGCGCCTAATGGCTGACCTTGGATTCTTAGATGACCCAGGTGACCGCCTCGGAATGCTGGATGGCCAACGGATGCGCGCAGCTCGTGTGGTGCTAGACATCGGTGTGCACCTAGAAAAAGATCGTCTCGATGGCAAAGGCAAATGGGACTTTGAGTATGCACTGGATTTCATGGGAAAGAACGTCAACATGAGCCCGGAGTTTGTGAACTTCGAGGTGCACCGATACTTTGGTTGGCCAGGTCAGGCACCGAGCTACAAAATCGGCCAGCGCATCTGGGAGCAAACCCGCGATGAGTATGCCGCCAGAAAAGGCGCCGCGTTTGACATCAAAGACTTTCACCGCGAAGCCCTCAACCTTGGTGGCCTCGGCCTCGACACACTGCGATTGGCCCTGCTGGGTCGATAACCAAACTGTGACCGGTTGTCCCCCAAACTGGGGACATCATTTTGTAAGGCTCGACCGAACCCCTTCTTCATACTTGAAGAGAAGGCATTTTGTAGCTAAATCAGGGGATTGCTCAAAAAGTCTGGGGTCAAATGAAAATTTGATTGGGGATAAAAAGGTGGCTCGAAAGAGTCACCTTTTTTTCACTTAAGTCGCAGCCAAACATCGGGCAGGTTTACGCCCGGGCGCATTGCCGCGATGGTGATTTTCCAGTCTTCGCCCTTGGGTGCTCTAACCGTTACTCGTCCCTCAGCAACCGAACGCAAAGACTGAGTCACCTCGCCAAGCAACTCGTGACGGTGACCCTCTTCTAGCTCTGAAAGCCCGCCCTCATCCAGCAGAATCACTTCGACACCGCGGCGGCGAGCAAGATCGACTTCGGAACGAACCGAGTCATTGAGCAGTTGGCGACCTCGTATTTCATCTCGCAGTGAAGCCTCTAAGAAGCGAGCCTCCGAAACTTCGCTATCTGAGAGATTGCCCCCCGAGTCTCTGATCTTTTCAAGTTTTGGCAAAGCACCGCGCAAAGCAGCGTCGATCAGTTGTTGGCGCTCCAATCTCGCCGCTGAGGTTGAGGCCAGGGACACCTCAGAAGCTAGTGTCTCGGCATTATATTTTTCGATGTCTATTGCCACCCGGTTAAGGCCAACCGAAAGTGCATGGGCCACAAAAACCAGCATGAAGGCCCCAATAATGCCGCTCGAGAATAAGGAGTCCACGCCACCCCAAGCAAGCATCTGAACGGTTAGGTAAGCCATTCCGAGCCAAGCGATGGAGCGATGCTTGCGGAGCGCAGTGACAGCCATGAGTGTGCCAATGCCCATGACATACCAAGTAGATGAATCTGATAAAAGTTTGGGGTCCAGTTGCCCATGCAAGAGTGCTGGGATTGCCATAGACACCACTAGATTGACAATCGCCAACCACTTCGGGATGTAGTAGCCGGGGAAGAAAGCGATTGAAACCAAAGCTGCTACCAAATAGATTGCCAGAGAAACGATGGCAAGCGTTTGGTCTTGATTTGCACCCAGTGATGAAAAACCAAGGATGGCGTGAAAAACCGCAAAACCAGAAGCTACTAAGGAGACAACCCAGCGGGGCGCTCGAGCTAGGACCGATTCCATTCGAGAATCACACTCGTTCCTTCGCCTAGGTTGGTGTCAAAGAAGACCCGACCACCGACAACCTCAACTCGGTTGATAACCGAGAGCCGAACCCCGAGTCGATTTTTGGGAATGCGTGAAGGTCTAAATCCGCGGCCATTGTCTTTGATGACCACTTTGAACCCTCGAGCTGAGCCCCTCAAAAAAAGTTCACGCTTCGAAACCGTTCCGGCGTGCTGAACAGAATTAGTCACCGACTGAATAGTCGCCTCCGAGAACGCGGCGGCTACCTCAGATGGAACTTCGGCATCAGTTGCACCTTCGATGTGGACCACTAGGTCACCGGCCGCCCGCGAGGCTGCCTGCTCAAGCGCGCTAAAGAGGCTGCTGACCGAGATGTTTTCGGGCACTGTCTGCTGCACATTTTTGGCCTCGTTGAGTTTGGCAATAGCAGCCGTAGCTAGGTCGGTTGCCGCTCGCCGCTGCTCAGAGTTTTGTGCGTTCGCGGCTACTAGAAGAGTGGTCAAAACCGAATCGTGCACTAAAGCATCAACCCTGCTGCGCTCGCGCTCGATGGCGTCTACGCGGGCAAGCTCAACAGCTGCTTCAGCGGCCTTTTGGTTTGCTGCGTCTACCTTGGCGGCTTCGTAGCGCAACCCAACTACTAGTGCCACGAATGTTGAGCTAAAGATGAATGTTGTCGTCGACTCTTGCAACGCCGTCCAAAATCCCTGGCCACCGCCTGCATCAGTTTGCCGTATGAAAAACCACATCACTGGCAGAAACACCACGATGATTGTCGCTGGCCACAGCGCGAAAGCTCCGATCGAGGCAATCGCTGCTAGCCCGACAGCCCACCAAATCCAGGGTTGAAAATTTGCCGGCAGCTCTTGCCCAGCCGCAACACCAATTGGCCACGTGACCAAGATCAGCATTGTGATAACCACTAGCAACCTCAGCCAGAGGGTTGCATTATTAGTGACCCAAACGCCAAAGACCAGACCCAAAATCGAGACTGTCATGGCAGTCGCACCTGGCCAAAAAATCCATGGGTTGAGCAGTTGAGATTGAGAGACCGCGTTCACCAGCATCTGAGCACCAATCAGCGGAACAACCACCGAAAATGTTTTTTCGAGCAAGCCGTTGAGCCGATTCAGTGCGAAGGATTTGCTGGCACGTTTCGATTCCATTGGCATCTAGAGCGAGCCGTCGTCGAGGATGCCGTCTTCTAGTGCGCGAATCAGAAGATCTGTTTTGGTGGATGCCGGTCGGCCAACACCTGAATATTTTGAGCGCACGCGGTCGATGTGCTCTTTGGCCGTGGCCAACTTAATGTCGAGTTGCGAGGCAACTTGCTTCAGAGCAAAACCAGATGCATAAAGGCCAAGCACCTCTCGTTCACGGGGCGAAAGTTGCGCATCTTTGAAATCAACATCACCATCAATCGCGGCAGATGTTTGAAGGTTGTTGACGACGATTCCGTTGGCCACCAGAGTGATCGCCGAAGCCAACTCATCCATGCTCTGAGACTTCAAAACCATGGTGGCCGCGCCAGCTTTTAGGGCCGCGCGAATGAGGTTTTGCTTATCGCCAATGCTGAAGATGAGCACCTGGGCGCCGGTCTGCAAGATGCGACGAACGTTGTCTTCGACGATTGAACCATCGGCCAAGGAAAGGTCGAGAACCACAACATCGCAGCGCTTTGATTCGAGCTTTAGAAGCAGTTCTTCAACCGTGGCGGCCGAAGCCAAAAGGTTGAAGCCGAACTCTGCGCAGGCACCTCGAAAACCAAGACGAATGGCATCGTGGTCGTCAACAATCGCGACTTTGATTTGCTCATCGAGCGGCAAAATCTGGGTCGGCGAATTCATTTGACTTACTTTCGAACCAAACTGGCCACTGCCTCAACGTGGTGAGTGTGTGGAAATAGGTCGAAGGCGCGAAGCTGCTTTAGCTCGTAGCCACCCTCGATGAGAGGCTTTAGGTCGCGGGCTAGCGCCACTGGGTCGCAGGCCACATAGATGATGTGCTTCGGCGAGATAGCCAACAACTGACCAACCACCTTGCCACCGGCACCAGAGCGCGGTGGGTCGAGAACTATGGTGGCGTTTCGAGGGCTCGAAACCTTGCCACCCTTGTCTACGTTGCCAACTTTTTCGTTCAAGAATCGCTCTACCGGTGCACAAACAGCCTTGGCCTTGTTTAGGTCGGCGAGGTTTAGCGTTGCGTCATCGGTGGCCTGACGGAATGACTCAACCGAGGTGATGCGAAGGTCAGGGCCAAACTTG
>JBEDKW010000053.1:5159-9367 GCA_041171945.1 Actinomycetota bacterium | reverse complement strand
ATGTTCCGCAATGATGTTCGAGACATGCACGACATGGTCGAATCAGATGTTCGCTTCAGTGAGCAGTTCGGAGTCACCATCTAATGCGCGTCCCACTTTCTTGGCTGGCTGAATACGTCGACCTTCCAGCACACGCCACCCCCGACACTGTTATGGCAGAACTCGTAAAGGTTGGCCTCGAAGAAGAAGGCTCACACCGATTCGACCTCTCGGGGCCAATCGTTGTCGGTCAGGTTCTTGAATTCACCCCAGAAGAACAAACCAATGGCAAGACCATTCGCTGGTGCCAGGTTCGAGTTGCGCCCGAGGGCCAGCTGGCAGCCGATGGCGGCGCCGATGTGCGTGGCATCGTTTGTGGTGCCGGCAACTTCGAAGTGGGAGACAAAGTTGTAGTTTGCCTTCCTGGTTCAGTGCTGCCAGGTAACTTCGAAATTGCCGCCCGCAGCACCTACGGTCACATTTCAGATGGCATGATGGCGTCAGCCAAAGAGCTCACCATTAATGAAGACCACGGTGGCATTATTCGTCTGCACGAGATGGGTCTAGACCCAAAAATTGGTGCTGACGCTCTCGAACTTCTTCACCTCGATGAGGTTGCCGCCGAAGTGAACGTGACCCCAGACCGCGGCTATTGCTTCTCCATTCGCGGTATTGCGCGCGAGCTTTCGCACGCCACTGGCGCAGATTTCCGCGACCCAAAGAGCAATGCCCACATTGAACCGGGCCATGGCTTCTCGCTCACAATCGACGACCAAGCGCCCATCCGTAATCGCATTGGCACCGAGCGTTTTGTCGTCAGAGTGGTCAAGGGCGTCGACCCTTCAAGGCCAACACCGCCATGGATGATGGCTCGCCTAAAAATGGCAGGGATGCGTTCAATCTCCCTAATTGTCGACATCACTAACTATGTAATGCTCGAACTTGGTCAACCGCTTCACGCCTACGACCTCGACAAAATCAAGGGCGGGCTGGTTATTCGCCGCGCTCACGAGGGTGAAACTCTAAAAACCCTTGACGGTCAAGTGCGCAAGTTGCACCCAGAAGATCTCCTCATCACCGACGACTCAGGCTGCTAATCACCGACGATTCAGGCCCTGTCGGTCTAGCCGGCGTCATGGGCGGCGAAGACACCGAAGTTACCGGCGGCACCGTGAACCTCCTCATTGAAGCAGCTCACTTCGACCCAATCTCAATCGCGCGTTCTGCACGTCGCCACAAACTTCCATCCGAGGCATCGAAGCGTTACGAGCGCGGAGTAGACCCAATGATGGCTGACAACGCTGCCGCAAGAGTGGTTCAACTTCTTGAGGTCCACGCGCTGGGTGCAGCAGATTCTCTAGGTGCCGAGTACAAAAACCTACCTGAGCGCAAGGCCGTTTGGCTTCCAGAAAACTTCGCCACCGAACTTGTCGGTGTCGAATACACGCAGGCCGAAACCGTCAAGATTCTCCAAGAAATTGGTTGCGTTGTTGCCCGAGTAGAAGGCGGCTACGAGGTCCTAGCGCCTAGCTGGCGCCCAGACCTGACTCACAAAACAGATCTTGTTGAAGAAGTAGCCAGAATCGCTGGCTATGAGCGCATCCCTTCAAGGCTCCCAGTTGCACCTCCGGGCCGGGGCTTAACGCTGAAGCAGAAGCGTCGTCGTTCAGTGCTTTCGGCGCTCGTAGGCGCAGGGCACGTCGAGGTTCTCACCTACCCATTCTTGAGCGCAGAACAGAACCACTGGTTCCAAGCTGACAAGCAGGCACCTACCGTTAAATTGGCCAATGCACTTCAAGGAGAAGCAGGGGAGATGCGCACCACGATTCTCCCGGGTCTTGTCGAAGCGGCAAAACGAAACCTCTCACGCGGACTCACCGACCTTGCAATCTTTGAAGAGGGTTCGGTGTTCCAGCCGGCCGAATCCATTGTTGCCACTGCTGCTCTTCCAGCCGGAAATCAGCGGCCAACGCTAGAGCAACTTGCGGCTCTGCAGGCAACAATTCCAGCGCAACCAAGACACTTGGCCGCACTATTTACTGGCAACCGCACGCCTCAGTTGGTCGGCACCCGCAATGTCGAATCGAGCTATAAAGACGCCATTCACGCCGCTCGCTTGGCCGCATATGCGGTGGGCCTTGAAATTTCTCTACGTCAGGCCAGCCCAGCTGGTTTTCACCCGGGCAGAACCGCAGAGGTGTTCGTCGCAACTGGCGAGACCGAAGTTTCAATCGGGTTTGCCGGCGAAATTGATCCCCAGCTTGCTCTAGACAACGACCTGCCCCGACGCGTTGCCGCTGTCGAGTTAGATCTCGATGCGCTTTTCGCTGCTGCTCCAGCGGTCATCCAAGCGGGTTCAATCGGCATCATGCCGGCGGCTACCCAAGACCTGTCACTGGTTGTCAACATCGATGTGCCTGCCGGCGAGGTTCTGCAGGCTGTCACCGATGGGGCCGGCGAACTTCTTGAATTGATCACGTTGGTCGACGACTACCGAGGCGAAAACGTGCCAGCCGGGCAGAAGTCACTCACCTTTGCCCTTCGGTTTAGAGCCGAAGACCGAACCCTCACCCAAACTGAGGCTTCCGAATCACGCGACAGAGCTGTTGCGTTAGCCAATCAAAAATTCGGAGCCACACTTCGGGCCTAGACCCGCAATTCGGGCCGAGACACTAGCCCCAAAACTCAAACAGATAGGAAACGCGATGGTCTTCTCAGTAGCCGTGGCTGGCGCCAGTGGCAACGTTGGCGGAGAACTCTTGCGCGTTATTGCAAAGCACCCGCAGCTCGAACTAAAAACCGTAACTGCAAGCAGCATGGTGGGTCAGAAAGTCGCAAGCCTTCATCCCGGTGTTGAAAAATTTGCCAACCTTGTTTTTAGCCCAACCGATGCTTCAACCCTTGCCGGTCACGACATCGTATTTCTGGCTTTGCCTCACTCGAAGTCGGCCGAGGTTGCGGCTTGGCTGAGTGAAGAAACTTTAGTTCTAGATTGCGGCGCCGATTTCCGTCTCGAAAGCGCATCCGACTGGAAGAAGTTTTACGGCGGTGAGCACGCCGGCACCTGGACCTACGGAATGCCGGAACTGCTCATTCGATCCGGAGCCAGTCAGCGCGAACTTCTACAAAACACCAAACGAATTGCTGTTCCGGGCTGCAATGTAACAGCCATCACGCTGGGCCTAGCTCCCGGTCTTTTTGCCGACATCATCGAACCCGATGACATCGTGAGCATTCTCACCGTCGGAACTTCCGGCGCTGGCCGCGGGGCCAAAGAAACACTTTTTGAACTCGAACCAACTGGTTCTGCCGGTGCCTACCAGGTTGGCGGTATCCATCGTCACACCCCGGAAATCGAGCAGAACCTCTCCAAATCGGCCGGCCGAAACATCCAGGTTTCTTTTACCCCGGTCCTCGCCTCACTTGACCGGGGCATTTTGGCAGTCAACACAGCCAAACTGGCCAAGGGTGTCACCCTCGAACAAGCCCGGGAAGCCTGGGCCGACGCCTATGGCGGCGAGCAGTTCATCCGCCTGCTTCCTGCCGGCGAGTTTCCAACCACAGCAAGCGTCATCGGCAGCAACGTCGCTGCAATTGGCCTTGCCATCGATGAGCACGCCAATCGACTAGTCGCCGTTTGCGCCATCGACAATCTCGTGAAGGGCACCGCCGGTGCTGCAATTCAGTCAATGAACATTGCACTCGGTCTTCCCGAAGACACCGGCCTTACCGAAATCTCACTTTCAAGAAACGAAAGCAACTAATGACTGTTACCGTAGCCAAGGGTTTTCTAGCAGCCGGAGTTAAATCCGGGCTCAAGAAATCCGGAAACCTAGACCTTGCGCTGGTTCTGAATCAAGGGCCTCTCAATGCAGCCGCAGCCGTCTTCACGACTAATCGTTGCCAGGCAAACCCAATTCTCTGGAGTAAGCAGGTCATCCAAGATGGCGAAGTGTCAGCCATCGTTCTCAATTCTGGCGGCGCAAACTGCTATACCGGAGCCCAAGGTTTTCAGACCACTCACTCCACTGCTGAGCGCGTGGCAGAAAAATTGGGCCTTTCAGCAGGCGATGTTTTGGTTTGTTCAACGGGTCTAATCGGCGAACAACTTGATCTAGACAAACTTCTCGACGGCGTTGACCTAGCGGCCGCTCAACTCAGCAATCACGCTGGCCCAATTGCTGCCGAAGCCATCATGACCACCGATTCGGTTTCAAAGACGGCTTACC
>JBEDKW010000053.1:0-5120 GCA_041171945.1 Actinomycetota bacterium | reverse complement strand
GTCTATCGGCGGCATGGCCAAAGGTGCCGGCATGCTGGCGCCGGGTCTGGCAACCATGCTCGTGGTTATCACCACCGATGTTTCCCTCAACTCGCAGCAGCTCGATACCGCGCTTCGAGCAGCCACTCGTGTGAGCTTCGACCGACTCGATTCTGACGGTTGCATGTCTACCAACGATCAGGTCACCCTGATGGCCTCCGGCGCATCTGGCCTAACTCCTTCTGAATCCGATTTTCAGTCGGCTCTAACCGAAGTTTGCATGGCACTTGCCCTTCAGCTCCTTCGCGACGCCGAGGGGTCGTCTCACGACATCGCCATCCAGGTTGTTAACGCAGCAAGTGAAGAAGATGCCGTTGAAGTAGGTCGCTCAGTAGCGAGAAACAATTTGTTCAAGGCGGCCATCTATGGCAATGACCCAAACTGGGGTCGCATTTTGGCCGCGGTGGGCGTGACAAAAGCCGCATTCGACCCATACGACATCGATGTAGCAATCAACGGAGTGAGTGTTTCTCGCAAGGGCGAGCCAGATCAGTCTCGCGACCTCGTGGACCTAAAACCGCGCGAGGTCAGCATCACAATCTCGTTGAATGCTGGCTCGCACGCGGCCACCATTTATACCAACGATCTAACCCACGAATACGTCACAGAGAATAGCGAATACTCAAGCTAATGATTCCTGTCGAAAAGCAAGACCAATCCCTAGCCACAATCAAGGCCGAGACTCTGATTGAGTCCCTGCCTTGGCTCCAGGCGTTCCATGGCAAAGTGGTCGTCGTCAAATTTGGCGGCAACGCCATGACTGATGAAACTCTTCAACGCGCCTTCGCCGAAGACATGGCCTATCTTCGTTGGGTTGGCATTAAGCCCGTCGTAGTTCACGGTGGCGGCCCACAGATTTCTGCCAGGCTGGCCGAGCTCGGAATCGAGAGCGAGTTTCGTGGAGGCTTTAGAGTCACCACCGAAGAAACCATCGGGGTTGTTCGCGATGTTCTGCGAGAGCAAATCAGCGCCCAACTAGCCGAGTTCATTTCAGTTGCCGGTGGCGAGGCCGTGGTTATGTCCGGCGAAGATGGCAACCTCTTCCGCGCCGAAAAAACCGTTCTTGATTCGGGCGAAGGCCCAGTCGACATCGGTCTAGTTGGTGAGGTCACTCTCGTGAACCCTCGCATCGTTTTCGATGCACTCGATGCCGGCCGAATTCCGGTGATTTCTACAGTTGCGCCGACCACGAGCGGAGAACTGCTCAACGTAAACGCAGACCTAGCGGCCGCAGCTCTCGCGGTTGCACTTGGCGCCGAAAAACTAATGGTTCTCACCGATGTTCCTGGGCTTTACAGCGATTGGCCGAATCGCGATTCACTTGTCTCGCAAATCACCGAAGCCGAGCTCGAAGAACTTCTACCGAGTCTTGAATCCGGCATGATCCCAAAGATGCAGGCTTGTCTCAAAGCGGTCCAAGGGGGAGTCCCGCGGGCTCACGTCATCGATGGCCGAACTCCGCACAGCATCCTGCTAGAAATCTTCACTGTCAGCGGTTTTGGCACTATGGTTTTGCCTAACTAGAAACGGATAAACAAATGGTTCGCCACTTTCTCAAAGACGACGACATCACACCTGCTGAACAAGCGGAGATTCTTCAGCGAGCCTTGGCTCTAAAAAAGGCGCCTTACTCTGAGCGTCCGTTTGCCGGACCACAGACCGTCGCCCTAATCTTCGACAAAACTTCAACTCGAACCCGTGTTTCTTTTGCAGTCGGTGTCAGCGACCTCGGGGGAGCACCCCTAATCATCGACAGCCAGAGCTCCCAGATGGGTGGCAAAGAATCCGTGGCCGACACAGCCAGAGTTCTCGGTCGTCAGGTTGCTCAAATTGTTTGGCGCACCTACGCACAGGCTGGTCTCGAAGAAATGGCCGAGCACTCCGGTGTCCCCGTCA
Source organism: Actinomycetota bacterium (assembly GCA_041171945.1). Classification (GTDB taxonomy): domain Bacteria; phylum Actinomycetota; class Actinomycetes; order Actinomycetales; family Microbacteriaceae; genus Rhodoluna. Next base: position 3,185 of record JBEDKW010000053.1, on the reverse strand, counting down.
TCAACTCCCTCAGCGACGACTACCACCCGTGTCAGATTTTGGCCGACCTACTTACCATTCTTGAGCACAAGGGAACCCTTGCCGGCCTCAAGATTGCCTATGTGGGAGACGCCAACAGCAACATGGCAAACAGCTACCTAATCGGTTGCGCAATGGCTGGCATGCACGTCAGTGTCGCAGGCCCAGCCGGATACCAACCCGCAGCAGGCGTTGTCCTTCGAGCCGAGACCATTGCTGCACAAAACGCCGGCTCAGTTGCGATTCACCTAGACCCAATCGCCGCAGTCGCCAATGCCGACATCGTCGTGACCGATACCTGGATCTCGATGGGTCAAGAGTCTGAGAAAGAGCAGCGCATCCAAGATTTTGCTGGTTACACGGTTGACTCAAGCCTGATGGCAAATGCCCAGTCCGATGCCATCGTTCTGCACTGCCTGCCGGCCTACCGTGGCTATGAAATCAGCGCCGATGTGCTCGATGGCCCGCAGTCTGTCATCTGGGATGAAGCCGAAAACCGGTTGCACGCCCAAAAAGCTCTGATGGCTTGGTTGGCCGAGCAGGCGTAGGCCCGAAACCCACTTCTCAATCAAACTAAGATTGAACTATTCCAACCGCTGATTGATCAGCAATTTATTGAAGGAGCATCATGGCAGAGCGCGTCGTCTTGGCATATTCAGGCGGTCTTGACACCTCGGTCGGCATTGGCTGGCTAAAAGATGCCACCGGCAAAGAAGTTGTCGCAATGGCAATCGACGTCGGTCAAGAAGGCGAAGACATGGATGTCGTTCGTCAGCGAGCTCTAGATTGTGGTGCCGTCGAGTCAATCGTTATCGACGCCAAAGATGAGTTTGCCAACGACTACCTAATGCCTGCACTGAAGGCCAACGCGCTTTACCAAAAGCAGTACCCGTTGGTCTCTGCCCTGTCACGCCCGGTCATCGCGCGTCACCTAGCGCTAACCGCTCAGCAATACGGCGCCAACAGCGTTGCTCACGGTTGCACCGGCAAGGGCAATGACCAGGTTCGCTTTGAAGCTTCTGTTGCAGCAATCGACCCAAGCCTTACTTCAATCGCTCCGATCCGCGACCTAGCGCTAACCCGCGACAAGGCCATCGAATACGCAGCCAAGCACAACTTGCCAATTGCTCAATCCAAGAAGAGCCCTTACTCGGTAGACCAGAACGTCTGGGGTCGTGCCGTCGAAACCGGTTTCCTTGAAGACCCTTGGAATGCGCCAATCGAAGACCTGTACACCTATACCCAAGACCCAAACGTTTTCCGTGAGGCCACCGAGGTAATCATCAAGTTCGTTGAGGGTGTTCCAGTGGCCATCGATGGCATCGAGTACTCACCAATCAAGATGGTTCAGAAAATGAACGAGTTAGCTGGCGCCCACGGCATCGGTCGCATCGACATCGTTGAAGACCGACTAGTTGGCATCAAGAGCCGCGAGATTTACGAATCACCAGCGGGCATCGCTTTGATCAATGCTCACCAAGACCTAGAGAACCTGACTCTTGAGCGCGATGTAAACCGCTTCAAGAAGGGCATCGAAGACAAGTGGGCAACCCTTGTTTACGAAGGCCTGTGGTTCTCAGACCTAAAGCGCTCACTCGATGTATTCATCGACCACACACAGAAGTACGTAACCGGCGAGGTTCGCCTAAAGATGCAGGGTGGCCGCGCGGTTCCAACCGGTCGTCGTTCACCTGAGTCTCTCTACGACTTCGATCTAGCCACCTACGACACTGGCGACACTTTCGACTCATCCCTAGCCAAGGGCTTCATCGAGCTCTGGGCATTGCCAAGCAAGATTTCGGCAAGACGCAACCTAAGGCACTAATGACTAACTCGGCATCTGGTTCAAACGCACTCTGGGGCAGTCGCTTCGAGGGTGGGCCTTCAGACGCACTCGTCGCGCTCAGTCGGTCAGTGCACTTTGATTGGCGCCTAGCTTCATACGACATCGCCGGCACTCGCGCACACATCAAGGCGTTGCAGTCGGCGGGCTACCTAACCGTTGCCGAGCACGAGAAGCTAGACCGCAGTTTGCTCGAGCTTCTTGACCGTGTCCAAAAAGGCAGTTTTGTTGCCAAGCCCACGGATGAAGATGTGCACTCCGCTCTTGAGCGCGGCCTCATCGAAATCGCTGGTGTCGAACTCGGTGGCAAGGTTCGCGCCGGCCGAAGCCGCAACGACCAAATTGCCACTCTGATTCGCAGTTACCTGCTAGACCAAGCAATCGTTATTGGCGGGCTAGTAACCGAGCTAATCGAGGTGCTAGTTTCGCGAGCCGAAGAACACCTCGGTGTCGCCATGCCTGGTCGCACTCATTTTCAGCACGCTCAGCCGGTAGCACTGTCACACCACCTGCTGGCTCACGCTTGGCCACTCAGCCGAGACCTAGATCGCCTGGCGGATTGGCGTGTTCGCGCCAACCTATCTCCTTACGGAGCAGGAGCTCTGGCCGGCAACACGCTAGGGCTAGATCCGAACATTGTGGCGGCCGAACTCGGCTTTGCTGGGCCAACCCAAAACTCGATTGATGCAACTGCGAGCCGCGATGTCGTGGCTGAGTTTGCTTTTATCGCTAGCTTGATTGGCATCAACCTGTCGCGCTTCTCAGAAGAAATCATCATCTGGGCGAGTGCCGAGTTCGATTACGTCAAACTTCACGACGCCTACTCAACTGGGTCGTCCATCATGCCTCAAAAGAAGAACCCAGATATCGCTGAGTTGGCGCGTGGCAAGTCCGGTCGTCTAATCGGCGACCTAACCGGCCTGTTGGCAACGCTCAAGGGTTTGCCACTGGCCTATAACCGCGATCTTCAAGAAGATAAAGAGCCGGTTTTCGACATGGTCGACACCCTCACTGTTTTGATGCCAGCCTTCACCGGCATGGTTGCCACTTTGCAGTTCAACCGCAGCCGCCTCGAGCTATTGGCTCCGGCCGGCTTCTCTTTGGCTACCGATGTAGCCGAGTGGCTAGTCAAAAAGAAGGTTGCCTTCCGCGACGCACACGACATCACCGGCAAGTTGGTTTCCTACTGCGAGCAGCACGGTCTCGAATTGCACGAAGTACCAGATTCCCAAATGGCTGCTATCTCTAGTGAGCTCACCCCTGACGTAAGAGATGTTCTAACTGTTGGCGGTTCCATCAAGGCTCGTGCCGGTGCCGGTGGCAC
>JBEDKW010000052.1:5198-6779 GCA_041171945.1 Actinomycetota bacterium | reverse complement strand
AAGATGAACTATCAAAATCTCCGTCAAGAGGTGGGGTTGGACTTGAGGCCGCTCTGAAAATTTGTAGGTAGATCTTTTGTAAATAGATACATCAGGTATTGAGAGATTCCCGAGCAAAAACTGCAACTCATCCGTGCCCTAAAAAAGAACGGCGATGTCGTGGCCATGACAGGAGACGGAGTGAATGATGCCCCTGCCCTTCGGGCTGCTGACATCGGCATGGCTATGGGTGCCCGAGGAACCGATGTGGCCCGAGAGGCAGCGTCTCTGGTGATCACCGACGATAACTTCACCTCAATTGCTAACGCCGTTCGCTTGGGTCGTGGCATATTCGAAAACCTCCGGAAAGCGATGTCTTACATAATCGCCGTTCACATTCCAATATTTGGCATCACCCTCATCCCAGTGTTTGTCGGCGAATGGCCGCTAATCCTCCTGCCGGTGCTGATTGCCTTTCTAGAACTGATCATCGACCCCGCCTGCTCGATAGTCTTCGAGGCCGAACAAGTTGACCCAGAAGTAATGAAACGCAAACCTCGAGGTCTTGGTGAACCGATATTCAGTGGGCGAGTGCTCAAAATAGCTCTGGCCCAAGGTGCTGTTTCTTTGTTAGCAGTTCTTGGTGTGCTTGTTTGGGCCACTAGCTCGGCAATGGCCGATGACGAAGTTCGGTCAATTACCTTTGCCACCTTGGTGCTTGGTAATTTGGCGCTGATTCTCGTGAACCGCTCGTGGAGCCTATCGATGTGGCAGTCTCTCCTTCACCGGAAGAATGCAACCATCAAATGGCTCTTAGGTGGTTCTGGCCTGGCGCTAATCATGATGATCTCAATTGCACCGTTAGCGACAGCATTCAGCCTTGCCCCCTTGACGTTGGCCGATTGGGCCATTGCCGCAGGAGCGGCCATCCTTGGAGTCTCTTGGTTCGAAATTTATAAAGGCACGCAAAAAGGCCCCGGGAACTAACCCAGGGCCTTTTTACCTTCTTAGACTCCCTTTAGAAGAGCGTCGGTTCACTTTGCATAACTCGCGAAGTGTTCCAAACCTGAGCCAGGGCCAAGAACGCTAGCGGTATCGCTACGTCCGAGATCCAGAAAATCGGGTATTGCACCAGATATCCCATGTACCAATCACCTGTCTGCAATGCCAAAGTGGCATGAATGATTAAAATACTTGCTGGCCAGAGAAGTGCAACTGGGCCGAGCCAGGCGATGAAACGCCTGTTGCCGTTGGCCGCTGCCATGGCGATTGCTGGCGCAACCGTTGCCAAAACTATCCAGCCAATAGTCGAAACTATTTGACCAGACCTAAGTAGCGCGTCTTCGGTTTCCATGGGATTGAAGAAGAAGTAGCCCGGAAAGGTCAGTATTACTAACCAAAACGTCAGGGCTAGCGTTGCAACCAGCAAAAGCGATGGAATTTTGAACACGGTACCGGGGGTAAATGTTCGTGTCATTTGTGTTACCGACCTTTCCGGAGTCTTTAGGGTTTATTTATTTCTTTGGCACTAGACAGGCCATGAAATAAACGTCATGCAAGTCAGTGTTTTGAGTCGACTCGAACCAGGCATAAGTGCCCGCT
>JBEDKW010000052.1:0-5191 GCA_041171945.1 Actinomycetota bacterium | reverse complement strand
CCGCTCCGAGATCATTAACGAGACAGGGGCTGCCGACCAAAGAAGCCTGAACATCCTCAGTTAGCTGTGGTTGCTCTGTGGCTGGTCTCGCCGTCGGGGAAACCATCGTTGTCATTGGTTCTGCCTGATTCGGGCCGCCCTTGAGAATGACGGTCGGTTCTATACCTGCCCGTGAATAATCGCTGGCCGCCGAAACAGAATCAATGGCCGCGATGAATGCCCCCGCTGCCACCATGCCGCTCGAAAGCAATAGAGCACCCGAAGTGATGAGCATCCTTTGAGTCGATTTCTGCATGAGGTTCCTTCTCTCGTGGGCACAGAAAACCTCCATGCCCGACAAGAAGAAAAGCAGTTAAAGAGCATCTATAACAGATTTATAACAAGACAGAATCTGGTGTTTGACAAGTCCAAAACCTGTCTATAGATTCGCAATTGTATTCGCGTGAGCGAACATAACATCTGTAAATCCCGGGGGGAGAGGAATAGATGAATATGTCCAACAATGAAGAACTAGATACGGTCAACCTGATTTTGGCTTCTCTAACACTTTCGTTAGAGGCGGATGATTTCTGCATGAGCCTGGCCAGAGACGCACTCTTTAACTTTGGAGTCGTTGCAACAATTCTGACCAGACTTGACAGGGATGGCCACGTATCGATTCTTGGCAGCTACGGCGTTCCCGAGAACGCCTTTGCCAAGGATGCTAGACCGTCACTTTGGGACGCTTCACCGATCACTGATGCGATTCGGCTGAAGAGAGTCACGATTGTCGACGGACCAGGTAGCTATGAAGATGTCTACCCGGTGCCAAGCCCATCGAAGTTCAATGGCAAAGCATTTGCGGCAATACCGTTCGGTGGAGTTGCTCATCAACCCGGTGCCATTGGCATCACTTTCTATGATGAGCTAACCGAAGACAACACACTCAGAAACACACTCATCGACTCTCTGGCTAATGCCAGCGAGGTCTTCTTGGCCAAAGCCTATGCAGCTACTCAGGTGGCTGCGCTTGGATTTGGCAAGACAGCATCGACAGGCAATTCAGTCGCACAGTCGACTGCGGCGCCGTCAGTCAAGAAGATTGATCAACGAGATATAACCGTTTTGGAATTGATGAGACTGGGTAAAACCAATCTTCAGATTTCTCGGTCGCTCGGATACAGCGAATCAACGATTCGCCAAGTTGCAGTGCAGCTATTCAAGAAACTCGGAGTCAATAACCGAAATGATGCGGTGGCTGTCGCAATTTCCAAGGGGACAATTGGGGAGAGTAAACCAGAAATATCACCGGCGCCTAGAGTTCTCACTCCGGTAGAGGATTCGACCATTGCTTGGCGTTCCAGAGTGAACGCCTAAAGACCCCGGTATGCGAAGTGCCCCGCCAATAACTGGCGGGGCACTTTCGTTTGCGCGTGGCGGTTGGTTCGGGCCGAAAACTAAATGTGGCCGGAAACTAAATGTGCCCCGGAACTAAATGTGGAAGTACGGGACAATCAGGTAAATGCCGTAGATCAAAGCAAACGCGCAGAGCGCGAATAGGCCATAGGCTCCAAAGCGATTCAGTGCCTCGCTTCTGATTGCGCTTGCTTTTCCCTTTTTTGCCGAGAGCAGTGCGTGTTTCGAGTTAGTTAGCAACCGCATGCCAAACGAAAAAAGCGACACTACGAGGGTGGTGAAACCAATGGAGGCTAGAGCCACCAACAGAAAACTTTGCCAATTAATCATTTGGCTGTGCCCTTGCCATTCTTCTCAGATTTGGAGTTGCCTTTTGCAGCTTTGGCGGCCTTCGCTGCCTTGCCTGCTGCAGCGCGAACTTGGCGGGGTGAAGCAATAATCTCGCTGGCTCCCTCAACCTCGCTCAAGACGTTGTGGTGGCCAATTCGGTTACGGCGGGAAACCCAAAAAATCCCCGCGACGATAGCCACCGTAACGAGTGCGTCGGCTAGCAAGCCAAAGGGTCCCATCATCGTGATGTAGGCAGAGGCTGCACCAACGAGGCCGGCTGCAGGAAGGGTCAAGAACCAGCCGGTCACTATCTGCCCAGCTTTGCTCCAGCGAACCTGGCCGCCCTTGCGGCCTAGGCCAGAGCCGATAACGGACCCTGACGCCACCTGAGTGGTGGAGAGAGCGAAACCTAAGTTGCTCGAGGCCAAGATTGTCACGCCAGTCGCGGTTTCTGAGGCAAACCCCTGAGGAGGCTTTATTTCTGCCAAGCCAGAGCCCATGGTCTTAATGATTCTCCAGCCACCCGAGTAGGTGCCGATTGCTATTGCTGCTGCTGCTGAAAGAATGACCCACAACTGAATGTGGTCACCGCTTGATTGAAAACCGGAGCTGACCAAAACAAGAGTGATTACACCCATAGTTTTTTGAGCGTCGTTGGTGCCGTGCGACAGCGCGACCAGCGACGAAGAGAACACTTGACCAATCTTGAAGTTGCTTCTGCCGGTGCCAATGCCGGTCTTCTTGCGTTGCTCTTGCGAGCGAGCTGTGATCAGGTAAGCCAACCGCGTGGCTAGCCAAGCTGCAATTCCGGCAATGAGTGGGGCCAACAGCGCCGGAATTAATACCTTTTCGACCACCTTTGGAAAGTTAACCGCTGCCACACCCGCGTAGGCCATCGCTGCACCGATTAGACCGCCGAACAGTGCGTGAGATGAAGAAGAAGGTAGGCCAAGGAACCAAGTGGTGAGGTTCCAGATGATTGCTCCGGTAAGGCCAGCAAACACCATCTCAGCACCTAGGTTTACTCCCTCGTTGATGAGGTCAACCGAAATGGTCTTAGCAACCGCAGTAGATAAAAAGGCTCCGACAAGATTCATCAGAGCGGCAATAGCCACGGCTACTCGGGGCTTGAGGGCACCAGTGGCTATGGGCGTTGCCATGGCGTTGGCGGTGTCGTGAAAACCGTTGGTGAAGTCAAAAAATAAGGCTAGCGAGACAACTAGAGCAACGACCAATATCGGATCCATTGAACTCTTTCCATTCATTTTGACCGAGATTTAATCGCCCTCGATCAGTTGCCAGAGAACCGGCAAACGGTTAACTCCTGGTAAACGAAGGATACCGCGGATTGCTCACTACTCTCGAATCGCGCCTTGCCTAGCTCGGAGGTACGAGACCCAAACCACGAACGCCAGATATGCGGGTTGCAAGAAAGCGCCAGCCCTCTCGGCGGTACCGACAAAATTTGCGTCCGGGTTAGTCCAAACGCTCAAAAACCAAAGTGAGAGAGCGGTGAGAACAGCTGTCGCTGCAATTGCACCGATTGGTCGGAGGGGCCAAGCGAAGTTTCCCCGCACTCGCATTGAGAACAGCGGCCAAGCAGACATTAATACAAACGTGGCAATCGCGGCATACCGGTGATTCCACGAGTAACCATCTTGGCTCGGGGTTGAAAAGTAGGTCAGCGCATAGGTTCCGAGGCCAGCAAGAATGATTACGAGGCGCCCAGGCCAAGCTAGGGCTCTAGCGAACAGCCCGGTAATCAGGTGCATGGTGCCGACGAACACGAAAACACTAGACATCCAAAGCTGAGTTGGCGCGTCATCGGCTGCCAAGTCACTAATGGTTTTCACTACCGGGTCAAACTCCGGCCAGCTAGCCTGTGCAATCAACCACCCGGCTGCCAGGGCTATTGGTGCCAGGGTTGAAGAAATAACGGCTAAAAATGAAATGTTGCGCATACTTGTGAGGTTAGAACACAAGTGGATAGGACACAATCATGAGCAATCTCGCTAGTCGCAACATTCTCGTTCTTGGAGGGTCCGGCGTTCTCGGTGGCCTCGTCATTCAGGCACTGGCCAACCAAGGTGCATTCGTGTCAGCTACCGCCACGACTTTAGACTCAGCGGGTCGAATTCCCGCGCAAGCCAGCCCGAGGCTTCTCCTAGATTTTGACCAAGCAGAATCCATCGACGTTCTAGCCACCTACCTGCTCGAGAGCGGTGCGCCCATAGACGGCATCGTGAACGCCACTGGCGTTGTTGGATTCGGAGCAATCTCTGATTTGGAAGCCGGCGCCTTTGAAAAAATGATGCGGATAAACGCGACTGGCCCGATTGAGCTGGTTTCGAGGCTAATCCCGGCCCTATTGAATTCTGCAGAAAAAGGCAACGAACCATTTTTCTTGAACATCTCCGGTGTCGTAGCCGAGCAACCGATGGCTGGCCTAGCGGCCTATTCGGCATCAAAAGCGGCCATCTACGCCTTTAACCAGGCAGCGGCTAAAGAGTTGAGAAGAGTTGGCATCCGAGTCATCGATGCAAGACCAGGTCACACCGAAACCGGCCTCGCCAGCAGGCCACTCTTCGGCACTGCCCCCGCTTTTCCTACTGGGATGGATGCGTCTGCGGTAGCCGCACGCATCGTCGAAGCAATTCAGTCAGACGAACGAGATCTGCCGGCCTCAGCTTTCTGAACGCCGACCTCAGTTGCCTAAAGGTTGAATGAAACTCCCCAACTAGCCGCAAACGGGCGGCCAGTTTCGAGCCAGATCAAATCATCTCCGGTGTTTAAGGCATTGGCCGCGGCAGTCTGAGGCTCAATGGCTACGGCATAACTCTTCGGGTCTCCCGAGTTCTGAAAATAGAAATCCGGAGTGAAAACCACGATGTGCTTGAAGGTTTCGTCTTGCCAAATGTCGATCGAACGACCATCCGGGGCGGTTAGATAAGTGTGTGCCAACCCAGAAGAATCTCTAGGCAGATCGGTGAAGTCGTTGTCAATAAAGTGGTCAGCAACTCTTACCCCCGAACGCAAGTCGAAATCTGAATTTGCGGTTGGCATAGTGCCGACCGGAATTTGACGTTCGTTGAGAATCAAAATTGTCTCGGCGTCGGAGCGTAAGAACACATCGCCGGTGTCAACCCCGCTGAATCGGAAGTAAGGGTGGCCGCCAACAGCGTATGGAGCCGCAACTTTGGAATGGTTGATTGCGGTGTGGGTAACTTTGAGGCCGGTCGAAACGAGCTCGTAGGTCACAGTTGTTTCAACCAAGAATGGGTAGCCAACGGTTGGGGTTATTGCCGCCACCAGAGTCACCTTTGAGGCGGTCTGATTGAGGACCTTGTATGGGTAGTTGACCAGCAATCCGTGGTTAGCGTTTTGTTGGCTGTGAATAGTAATCGGCACTTCGAGCGCTCGGCCCTCATATTGCCAAGTGCCACCATCTAGTCGGTTTGGCCAAGGA
>JBEDKW010000051.1:0-5295 GCA_041171945.1 Actinomycetota bacterium | reverse complement strand
GGGCTGACCTCAGGGTTGGCTCACTTACTTTTTTAAGCGCGGCCTGATCGGCTGCAATTTCACATAGTTCGTGAACCTCGGCCACTAGGGCCTTTGATGCAGCTAACCAAGGTGAGAGCAACCGCACATATGCCGCCAGCGCCTTTAACTGAAAGTGCTTGTGCTTGAGGTGAGCGAGTTCGTGCCAAAGTACCGCCTCGAGTTGCTCATCGGTGGCGGCTTTGCGCAGGGTGTTGGAGACCAGAATTTGCGAGCGACTGGCCATGGCAAAAGCAATTGGCAACTGCATTTCGCACACTTCGGCGCCCATGAAATTCATTACCGGCTTTGACGCCGCACTCAGCTGCGGTTGGGCCTCTTTAGCTTCGACAACCAGCGGCTCAATGCGCAGATTGATTAGTGCAATGCTCACGCCCGTGACGGCCAGCATTACCCAGGGGGCAAAACTCACCAACAGAGCCAGAAACCAGTTTTGGCTGCCGGCGGGGTTGGCTTCGAGCGTCACCCAGGTGTCATAGATCGACCAAACTGCAATGGCCAACGCCAACGCCATTGCTAGCCCAGCCGAAAGCAGAGTGCCAAACCAAATGGCTAAGGCAGTGCGCGGGTGGGTGCGCATAAATTTTTTGCCCGGATAAAGAACCGGCGCCAAAGTGGTGACTAAAACTACCCATTCGAGTGCGATGGGAATTAGAAGTAGGGGTGCGGTCACGTCTCTAGGCTAGTGAATCGCGAAGCGCCTTGAGGTCGGCGGCACTAAGGCCACTAGCGAAGTGGCTGAAGGCCAAGGCCGGGTTATCGGCGCCGGCCACGATCTTGAGCATTAGGTCTGCGGTGTGACGCTCGCGCGACTGGGCGGCGCTGAACAAAAGCTGACGACCCTCGCCCTGTTTGCGGGTGACTAGTTCTTTATCTACTAGCCGAGACAGCACGGTGAGAATGGTGGTCAGAGCAAGCTCACCATCGGGGCTCACGATCTCTAGAACCTGCTGAGACGTGAGTGCCGCGGTGCTCTCGCCAGCCTCGGCACCCCAAAGGGCGTCGAGAATCAGCGACTCTAGTTCTCCCTGTTGGCGCGCACGTTTAGTCATGGCTTGATTCTACAGTTCGTAGAAGAAATTAGTGAATGCGAGGCTCAACCGGAGTCGCAGCATCGGCATCAGCCGAGTAGCTCACCTGAGGGTTCGGGTGCACGCGCAACAATAGGAATAGACCGACGATGAGAATGATCATCAAACCCCAGATGCCATAGATGGTGGCATTTTCGGCGCCGAAGGCAACCGCAATTGAAATCGCAGCGGCCCAGAAGGTGCCCGACAAGAAACTGACGGCGCGGCCGGTGGTTTGGTAGAGACCAAACACTTCGCCCTCGCGACCAATCGGGGTGAAGCGTGAAACAAAGGTGCGGCTAGCGGCTTGCGCCGGGCCAACGAATAGGCAAAGGGCCAAACCGCCGACCCAGTAGGTGATGACGCCGGCGCTAGCGAAGGCAAAGACTCCGGTGCCCGCAACAATTAGGCCAATCAACGAAGCGATGATTACGGTGCGGCTGCCAATCACGTCATCGAGGCGACCACCAACAACTGCACCGATGCCGGCAACCACGTTTGCTGCGATGCCGAACAAGATGATTTCGGTCTGGGTGAAGCCAAATGCCGAGGCACCCAGCACCGCACCAAAAGTGAAAACGCCGGCAAGGCCATCGCGGTAAATAGCAGAAGAGATCAAGAACTTGAAGGTCTCAGGGGCTTGGGCGCGAAGGCTCTTTAGCTGGCCCCAAACCGCCTTATAAGACTGAGCGATGGATTCTTTGCGAGCGTTAGCTTTGCGGTCAATCTCAGGAACTCGAAGCATCAAAGGAATCGAGAAGATCAGAGTCCAGGCGGCACTGAATAGGAACACGATTCGAACGGACATGCCGTTTTCGGAAGGCTGGCCAAAAACGGTGTCGGGCAAAATGAAGCCGAAGAGTGAGACGCAGAGCAGCAAGATGCCGCCGGCGTAGCCAAGACCCCAGGCATAACCTGAGATTCGGCCGATGGTGCGCGGGGTTGAAACCGATCGCAGCATTGCGTAGTAGTTAATGAAGGCCGACTCTTGAACCACGCTGCCGACACCGTAGAGAACCAATCCGAAGATGAAGTACTCGGCTTTTGGCTCAACGAAGAAGCTGGCAACCATGATGCCCACCAAAACGTAGGTATTGACCATGAGCCAAAACTTGCGGCGACCACTCTCGTCTGAGCGTCGGCCAAGCACCGGGGCAATCAGGGCCAAAACAATGCCAGCGATGGCGGTGGCCAAGCCCAACTTAGCCTCAGCGTTTGAGCCCGCGGTGGCTACAGCGCCCGCGAGGTAAACCGGAAAGATGAAGGTCTGCATGATGGTCGGGTAAGGCTGCTCAGCCCAATCCCATAGTGCCCAAGCAAACGTGCCGCGCTTCTTATCGCCAGTGATAGTCATAGCCAAAAGATTAGTGGTTAAGAGCGTCTGGCACGGAAACAAACAAAGTTGAGTCTTTAACACTCAACTCTCAGGAAACTGGCTTGACATCGAAAATCCCCCGTGTGAAACTTGAGTCAACCACACTCAAGGTTGAAAAAGGAGAAACACAAATGGCACGTGCAGTAGGTATTGACCTCGGAACCACCAACAGCGCAGTAAGCGTTCTTGAAGGTGGCGAACCGACTGTCATCGCGAACGCAGAAGGCTTTCGCACCACTCCATCCATCGTTGCTTTCACAAAAGACGGCGAAGTTCTAGTTGGCGAGACCGCCAAGCGTCAGGCCGTAACCAACGTTGACCGCACCATTGCGTCGGTTAAGCGCCACATGGGCACCGACTGGACATTTCAGGTAGACGAAAAGAAGTACACCCCTCAAGAGATCTCAGCCCGCATTTTGGCCAAGCTAAAGCGCGACGCCGAAACCTATCTTGGTGAAGCAGTCACCGATGCGGTTATCACCGTGCCGGCCTACTTCAACGACGCAGAGCGTCAGGCCACCAAAGACGCCGGCGAAATCGCTGGTCTAAACGTTCTTCGCATCATCAACGAGCCAACCGCAGCTGCGTTGGCTTATGGCCTAGACAAGGGCAAAGAAGACGAACTCATCCTGGTATTCGACCTTGGAGGCGGAACCTTCGACGTTTCACTTCTAGAGGTAGGCAAAGACGAGGGCTTCTCGACCATTCAGGTTCGTTCAACCTCTGGCGACAACCGCCTCGGCGGCGACGACTGGGATCAGCGCATTGTTGAGCACCTAGTGAAGAAGTTCAAAGAGACCACCGGCGTAGATGTGTCGAAAGACAAGATCGCGCTTCAGCGCCTCAAAGAGGCATCAGAGCAGGCCAAGAAAGAGCTTTCACAGTCAACCTCGGCCAACATTCAGTTGCCATACCTATCTCTAACCGAGAATGGCCCAGCCAACTTGGATGAGACTCTGACCCGCACCCAGTTTGAGCAGATGACCGAAGACCTATTGGCTCGCACCAAGAAGCCTTTCAACGACGTCATTAAAGAAGCCGGCGTAAAGGTAGAAGACATCGCCCACGTAGTAATGGTCGGTGGCTCAACCCGTATGCCTGCAGTTTCTGAGCTAGTGAAGAGCCTCACCGGTGGCCGCGAGCCAAACAAGGGTGTAAACCCTGACGAGGTTGTAGCCGTTGGTGCATCACTTCAGGCCGGCGTTCTAAAGGGAGAGCGCAAAGACGTTCTTCTAATCGACGTGACCCCGCTATCCCTAGGTATCGAAACCAAGGGTGGCATCATGACCAAGTTGATCGAGCGCAACACAGCTATTCCAACCAAGCGCTCAGAGACCTTCACCACCGCCGACGACAACCAGCCGTCAGTATCCATCCAGGTGTTTCAGGGTCAGCGCGAATTCGTTCGCGACAACAAGCAGCTAGGCAACTTTGAACTCTCGGGCATCGCACCAGCACCACGCGGTGTGCCTCAGATTGAAGTGACCTTCGACATCGACGCCAACGGCATTGTGCACGTAAGCGCCAAAGACAAGGGCACCGGCAAAGAAGCTTCGGTCACCATCACCGGTGGTTCATCGCTGTCTAAAGAAGACATCGAGCGCATGGTTCAAGAAGGCGAAGAGCACGCTGCCGAAGACAAGAAGCGTCGCGAAGAAGCCGACGCCCGCAACAGCGCTGAGCAGTTGGTTTATTCAATCGAGAAGCTCATCAAGGACAACGACGAGAAGCTGCCTGAAGATGTAAAGACTGCGGTTCAGACCGACGTTGATGCATTGAAGACTGCGCTCGCCGGAGAAGATGCTGATGCAATCAAGACCGCATTCGACGCATTGAACGAATCACAGAGCAAGTTGGGCGAGGCAATTTATGCTGCGCAGCCTGCTGAAGGTGAAGAGGCTTCGGCTGAGGCATCTGGTGAAGATGTTGTTGATGCTGAGGTTGTTGAAGATGAAGAGACTGAAGAAGAGAAGAAATAATGAGCGAATTTAAGGATTCAGAAGGGGCTGAAGAAACACCTGATTCAATTCACGATGCTTCGCAATCTCTTGAATCAGACATTTCTTCAAACCCTGAAGACCAAAAGCTAAATTCAAGTTCAGAAACTTCTTCGCTTGACGAAGAGCTAGCGGATTTGGTTGATGACTTGGGGCCACAGAGCAAAGAAGCAGAGTTGCTCGGTGATTTGCAGCGGTTGCAAGCGGAGTTTGTGAACTACAAGAATCGCGTGGAGCGGGACAGAGATGTAGCGCGTAATTCGGCTGTTGCCGAAGTTCTTCGCTCGTTGCTTCCGGTTCTCGACGACCTTGGTCGCGCTGAGGCACACGGTGACCTTGAGGGGTCTCCGTTTGCCGCAGTGGCAACCAAGTTGCGCAATGCCGGCGACAAGTTTGGCCTGAAGCAGTTTGGCGAGAAGGGCGACAAGTTCGACCCTGAGTTGCACAACGCTTTGGTTCAGACCCCTTCGGCTTCGGTCACTGACACCCGCATTGCCGATGTTGTTGAATTTGGTTTCATGGTCGGCGATCGCTTATTGCGTCCGGCGATGGTTGCCGTTTTCATCCCGGCTGAAGACAACGCACCAGAGGCAGAGTAGGCGCACCGCATGGCAAGTCAAGATTGGTTCGACAAGGATTTTTATAAGATTCTTGGCGTTTCAAAAGACGTGTCTGATGCCGAACTGAAGAAGGTTTATCGCAAGCTGGCTCGTCAAAATCACCCGGATTCAAACCCGGGCGACGCTAAGGCCGAGGCAAAGTTTAAAGAAATCAGCGAAGCATATTCGGTGCTCTCAGACAAAGAGCAGCGCAC
>JBEDKW010000050.1:0-5314 GCA_041171945.1 Actinomycetota bacterium | reverse complement strand
CCCTCATCCGTAGGTTGTATTCCCGAAAGCGATGCCATAAATGAGCACAGTCAGAACAGTTCTAGTCACCGGCGGAAACCGCGGCATCGGTCGATCCATCGCTGAGGAGTTCGTGCGTCTGGGGCACCGTGTTGCGGTCACAGTCAGAAGCGGCGAAGGCCCTGCCGGCACCCTCAGTGTGCTAGCCGACGTGACCAACCCAGAATCTCTAGATAAGGCCTTTGCCGAGGTTGAAGAAAAACTCGGCCCAATCGAAGTTTTAGTGGCGAACGCCGGCATCACTCGCGACACACTCTTGATGCGCATGAGCGATGAAGAGTTCGAAGAAGTAATCAACACCAACTTGAACGGTGTGTTTCGCGTATTGCGAAGAGCCACCAAAGGCATGATTAAGGCTCGTTTTGGACGCGTCATTCTGATCGGCAGCGTTGTCGGTCTTTTGGGTTCAGCAGGTCAGGTTAACTACTCGGCTTCTAAATCGGCCCTTGTCGGCATGGCCAGATCAGTTACCCGCGAGCTTGGCGCCCGAGGCATCACGGCAAACGTGGTTGCTCCAGGTTTCATCGACACTGACATGACCGCCGCCCTGCCAGAAGCTCAGCAGGATGAATACAAAAAGAAAATTCCAGCTGGGCGCTTCGCATCACCCGAAGAAGTTGCCAAAGTTGTTGCTTGGCTTGCTGGCGACGATGCCAGCTACATCTCCGGCGCAGTCATCCCTGTGGATGGCGGACTCGGCATGGGCCACTAGCAACTCGGCGACAACAATCTCACTAACGACAAATGTCATCATCAAGAATCTGGAGTTTCAATGTCTAACCCTCTAGCAGTTGGCAGTCTTGCCGGCAAAGTTGCACTAGTCACCGGCTCATCACGCGGAATCGGCGCCGAAACCCTCGGTTATTTTGCTGAAGCCGGCGCATCAGTGGTGGTGAACTTTAGAAATAAAGAAGCTAGAGCCCTCAAAATCGTAGATGGCATCAAAGCCAATGGCGGCCAGGCCATCGCGGTGGGTGCAGACCTAACCGACCAGACCTCGGTTGAGGCAATGTTTGAAGCTGCAAAGGCTGCTTTTGGTCAACTAGACATCTTGGTGATGAATGCTTCTGGTGGCATGGAGGCCGGCCTTGGCGAGGACTACGCCATGAGACTGAACCGCGACTCTCAGGTGAACCTGCTAACCACTGCATTGCCATACCTGAAAGAGGGCGCCCGCGTGGTTTTTGTCACTAGCCACCAGGCCCACTTCATTCGCACCACCCCGACGATGCCCGAATACCTGCCGGTTGCCCTATCCAAGCGAGCTGGCGAGGATGCACTTCGTGACTTGATTCCAACTCTTGCCGAAAAGGGCATTGGGTTTGTCGTGGTTTCAGGCGACATGATTGAGGGAACAATCACCGCGACACTTCTAGAGCGCGCCAACCCAGGGGCAATCGAAGCGCGTCGCGAGGGAGCCGGCAAGCTTTATAACGTTGGCGAGTTTGCCGCTGAAATTGCGCTGGCTGCGGTTGAGGTTGTGCCCTCGGACAATACCCGCCTAGTTGGCGACACCAGCGACTTTATCGCCGGTTAGTTTTTGGGCTAAAGCCCAAGTATTGAAATCAGCGAGGTTAGATCGTGCTCTTCAATAACTAAATCGGCCTGTGCCCGCACTATTGGCTTCGCATTGAATGCAACTCCAAGACCGGCAATGGCTAGCATCTCTAGGTCGTTGGCCCCGTCGCCCACAGCAACGGTGTCTTTAAGGTCGAAACCGCCATCGATGGCCCACTCGCGCAGTGCGTTGGCTTTTTCAGTGCGATCGATGATTGTGCCCGACACCCGCCCAGTGAGGCGACCATCGATAACCTCCAGCAAATTTGCTCGCGTGTAGTTGAGGTTGAGCTCTTGGGCCAGGGGAGTGAGTAGTTGGGTGAAGCCTCCGGAGACCGCGCCAACTTTGCCGCCGGCCGCCTGAACGGCTTCGATTAGCTCTTTTGCGCCTTTGGTGATTCGCATAAGCTGCTGGACCTCAGCAAAAACACTCTCAGGGAGGCCTTCAAGGGCTCTTACACGGGCGATTAGGCTTTCGGCGAAGTCGAGTTCACCTGCCATCGCACGGTCCGTCAGAGCGGCAACCTCCGAGCGCTTTCCAGCTGCATCGGCCAATAATTCGATAACTTCGTCTTCGATGAGAGTTGAATCAACATCAAAGACCACTAAAAACTTGGTCACGGAGTAACCAGAACGCCCTTTCCAACAACGGTGATACCCGAGTCGGTGACTGAGAATCCACGTTCAATATCGCGAGCCTTGTCGACTCCAATTGACGCGCCGTCGGCAACGACAACGCTCTTGTCGAGGATAGCCTTTCGAACCGTGCAATCGCGGCCGACCTGCACACCGTCCAGCAAAATCGAATCAGTAACTAAAGCGCGCGAGTGCACCCGCACATTTGGCGAGAGAACGCTTCGCTCCACGATGCCACCTGATACAACGGTGCCGAGTGACACGATTGAATCGGTGGTTCGGCCCTGATTGCCTTCGCCGTCGTGCACAAACTTGGCTGGCGGCAGGTTGATCTGCTGAGTGAAAATTGGCCATTCCGAGTTGTAGAGGTTGAAAACCGGCATGACCGAGATGAGGTCCATGTGGGCGTCGTAGTAAGAGTCCATTGTTCCGACATCGCGCCAGTATGAGTGGTCGCGCTCGGTAGAACCAGGAATCTCGTTATAAGTGAAGTCATAGACTCCGGCGTCTTCTCGGTCAACCATGTATGGAACGATGTCGCCACCCATGTCGTGTGAAGAGCTCTCTAGAGTGCCATCATGCTCGATTGCGTCAATTAGTGCCTGCGCAGTGAAGACATAGTTGCCCATCGAAGCGAGCACTTCATCGGGGGAGTCCGGGAGGCCCTTAGGGGTCGTCGGCTTCTCGAGGAAGGCTGCGATTTTGGTTGGATCGGCATCATCGATTTCAATGACACCAAATTGGTTTGCCAGAGATAGTGGCTGGCGAATCGCAGCAACGGTAACTCCGCGACCCGACTTCACATGCGCTTCAATCATCTGGTCAAAGTCCATGCGATAGACGTGGTCGGCACCGACGACTACGACGATGTCTGGGCGCTCATCACTCAAAAGGTTCATGCTCTGCAAAATGGCGTCGGCGCTGCCAGAAAACCAACGCTTGCCAAGTCTCTGCTGAGCTGGCACAGAGGCCACATATCCACCTAAGAGCGCTGACATGCGCCAGGTCTGTGAGATGTGCCTGTCGAGGCTGTGAGATTTGTACTGGGTCAAAACCACAATGCGTCTCATGCCCGAGTTGATCAGGTTGGAGAGAGCAAAATCGATCAAGCGATAACTGCCACCGAAAGGAACGGCAGGCTTTGCCCGATCCGCGGTTAGGGGCATCAATCGCTTGCCCTCGCCACCGGCGAGAACCATTCCAAAAATACGAAGTGCAGTCATAGGCAAATGTTATTCCCCATTTCATTGGGCGCACTAACATTGCGCTATGAGAATCGACTTGATCAGCAAAGAATATCCACCTGCCGTTTATGGCGGTGCGGGCGTTCATGTCGCGGAATTGGTGAAAGTTCTGCGAAAGAAGATCGAGGTCAAGGTTCGCTGCTTTGGCGAAGAACGTAATGAAAACGATACATTTTCATACCCGCTGCCGGCAGATTTCAATGATGCCAATGGAGCGCTGCAAACACTCGCAGTCGACCTCAGCATGGTCTCGGATATTGCCGGCGCCGACTTAGTTCACTCACACACTTGGTATGCCAATTTTGCTGGGCATGTTGCCGCTACGCTTCACGGCATTCCTCACCTGATTACCGCCCACAGCCTCGAGCCGCTTCGCCCTTGGAAAGAAGATCAACTCGGCGGCGGCTACCGACTTTCATCCTGGATTGAACGAACCGCTTATGAGGGTGCCACCGGAATCATCGCTGTCTCAGATGGCATGCGAAAAGACATTCTTCGCGCCTACCCGCAGCTTGACCCAAATAAAGTTTCGGTAGTTCACAACGGCATTGATCTAGAGGCTTTTCAAGCGGCCGATAACCCAGAATTGGTTCGATCAACCGGCATTGACCCAGATAAACGGAGCGTGGTGTTCGTCGGTCGAATCACCCAGCAAAAGGGCTTGCCCTACCTTCTTAAGGCTGCCCGTGAACTACCTGCTGATGTGCAGTTGGTTCTCTGCGCAGGATCCGCAGACACCCCGGCTATCTTGCAAGAGGTGTCTGACCTAATTGCCGAACTGTCCAAGATTCGCGAGGGCGTTATCTGGATTGACCAACAGTTATCCCGAACCGAGCTCATTGCGGTGCTTTCCTCGGCAACCGTTTTTGCCTGTCCATCAATCTACGAACCGCTGGGGATCGTGAATCTAGAGGCGATGGCCTGCGGAACACCAGTGGTGGCAACCGCAACGGGCGGAATTCCTGAGGTAGTCGCTCACGATTCAACCGGCATTTTGGTTCCAATCCAGCAGCTGCAGGATGGTAGCGGAAAACCCCTAGACGAAGCCAAGTTCGTAGCCGACTTTGCTGCGGCTCTAAACAAAATGCTGTCGCACCCGCAACTGGCCGAGTTTGGTTTGGCTGGTCGAAAGCGAGTTGAGGAAAATTTCAGCTGGCAAAGCATTGCCGAACAAACTATTCGTGTTTATGAGAAAGCAATCCAAGGCATCGCCTAGGCTCGAACCATGTCTCGCGTCATCGATCTCAATAATGTAACCGTCGTTCGCGACAAGCGACCGATTTTGAACAACCTCGACTGGCAAGTTGAGTCTGACCAGCGCTGGGTCATCATTGGCCCCAACGGCGCCGGAAAGACCACGCTGCTTCGAGTTGCAGCCGCCCAAATACACCCAAGCAGCGGGCAAGCCACCGTATTAGGTGAGCGCTTGGGCGAAATCAACGTGTTCGAACTAAGAACCCGCATTGGTTTTGCATCTAACGCCCTGACGGCACACATTCCAAACTCAGAGACAGTTTTGAACTCGGTTATGACCGCAAGTTATGCAATTACTGGTCGCTGGAACGAGCAATACGATGACATCGATGAGCGACGCGCCCGTCGCGTGCTGTCAGAGTGGCACCTTTCTGACTTTGCTGACCGCGCGTTTGGAACACTGAGTGACGGCGAAAAGAAGCGCACTCAAATTGCCCGTGCTGTCATGCCAGACCCCGAATTACTTCTTCTCGATGAGCCAGTCGCCAGCCTCGACTTGGCAGCGCGTGAGCAAACCATCAGCATTATCGGCGCCTACGCCTCTGCACCTCAGGCCCCGGCGATGGTTATGGTCACTCACCACC
>JBEDKW010000049.1:0-5373 GCA_041171945.1 Actinomycetota bacterium | reverse complement strand
GTTGAGACGGGTAGCCGGTCGGCCCCAAATCTTTTGAGCCAACCAGTTCTAAATCGTGGGTTAGCAAGTGGCCAATGCCAGCTGCGGCTAAGCCCAGCGAAACTGCTAGCCCAGGTTTTGACAGATCTTCAACATGGATGCTGCGCTGCGCACGCTCGAGCAAAACAGCTTGCCCATCGGCCGAGTGCATCAGGCTGGCCCCGATAATTTCGGCGAAAGCCGCCGCCACAAATTCAGCCGACAACTCTCTTTCGCTTACCGCCCGTTCGCGCAGTAGCAAGGGGCCAACCTGCTCCAAAATTCGTTCGGTTTCGGCCTCGGCTAGCCCAAGTTGTTTGGCAATCACCGGAAGTTGTTGGTTGGCGATCCCTCGATAAAGCGTGGCAATCAGTTGTTCTTGGGCGGGGGAGAGAGCGCCCAATTGAACTCGATCTTTGCCGAGGCCCAACTGCATCCGTTTTGGATCAAGCCAGAGCGCTTGTTGATTTGGATTTATTTTGATGACCATAGGCCGAGTGTGATGCTTCTTAGGGAACTCTGCAGAAGTTATCCCCAGACGAATCTCGGGTGCTGATTCTGAAGGTTATTGGCCTTTATTCGCCGAGAAGGTCGCGAAGCTCTTGGTCGAGCGAGTCGTTGTCTGAGACCAAGCCAGAGAGCTTGTCGATAAGTCGTTGTGGGTCGTCGATGTCTTCAGAACTCGGAACCAAGTCGGGGTGGTTCCAGAGGCTGTCGCGTTTTTCTGAGCCCAAGGCGGCATCTAGTGTGCGCCACATTGCTGCCGCCTCGCGAAGCCTTCGAGGCCGAAGCTCTAGCCCAATCAGGGTTCCAAAAGTTTGCTCCGCCGGCCCACCGGTAGCGCGTCGGCGACGCACCGCCTCGGCAATAGCAGCAGCTTTTGGCAATAACTTGGTGGCTTGCTCGGTGACCACGTCAACCCAGCCCTCAATCAATGCCAGCAGGGTCTCGATTCTGGCCAACGCTAGGTTTTGTTCTTCGGTTCGCTCAGCAATGAAGGCGCCTGTTTCGAGGGCTCGGCGCAACTCATCGGTGTTGGTTGGGTCGAAATCTTCGGCCAATTCGGTAATGCGAGAGTTGTCGATTGAGATGCCCGCGGCGTAGTTAGAAATTTGCGAAACGATTGAATCGCGAAGCCACTTGCTGTGCTTGAACAATCGAGCGTGCGCCATTTCGCGAACGGCTAGGTAGATAAAAGCTTGGTCTTTTTCAACATCGAGGCCGTCTACAAAGCTGCTCAGATTCTGAGGCACGAAAGCGGCTCGTTGATCTTTGAAAATCGGCAAGCCGATGTCTCCGCCGCTGAGAACCTCAGCAGATAGTTTGCCCAGAGCCTGGCCAAGTTGCATGGCAAACAGGGCGCCGCCGGCCGACTTCATCAAACCGCTGGCGTTTCCTAGTAGTTCGTTCAACTCTTCAGGAGCGTTCAAGCGCATGTTTTCCGACAGGGCCTCGCTCATGCGGTCGGCCACCGGTTGAGCAAGGGCTTGGAACAGTGGCACCGCATCGGCCACCCACATCTCTCGACTGAGCAACTTCGGTTCGGTAGTGAGTTCAGAAATGGATGTTGCACCATTTAGCCAAAGTGCACCAATTGAAACGGCGTCGGCGATGGCTTTGCGAGTTGAATCTAAAATTGCCAACGACTCGGATTTGGCAATTGCTTTGGCTTGGTTCGTGGCTAGTTCCCAATTCACGCCAGTCTCGCCACTGGTCGAATTCATGCCGCCAAGTGCTCCGCGCAGTTGTTCGATGAGTTGTTTGAGAGCTTCTGGGTCGTTTGGCAAACCAGCGGCCGCTGCCAGTTGGGCGGGGTCGAGCCCGCTTTGGCCACTCATGAAATCGCGCAAAAACGCTTCAAAATCCTCTGGGTTTAAACCGTTTGACGGGTTCGTGCCGTTCTGATCGTCGCTCATTTTTGCCTCCGATAAATAACGCTAGCCTCGTTTCCCCGGGAAATGCTTTTACATCCGGTCTAAAGGGCGCAATGTTCGCCCTCAGCGTTGCCATTTTTCGCATCCAAAAGGCCCCCAAACGCGCCCTGAGTTTAGGCTTGAGAGAGTTGTAAAACATAAGTGAGGTAGCGGGTGAGCTTTTTCGAAAGCGAAGATTGGGCCGATGATTCGCGCCGTCAATCTAAACCGCGCCGTTTTGTTGGGTTCGGCTTTCTTTTAGTGTTCACCGCCGGTCTATTGGCTGCCGCTTTTCTACCAACCCCCTACGTAATCGAGGGCCCTGGGCCCACATTCAACGTTCTCGGCGAAACTGAGGGCAAGCCCGTTATTGCGGTGAGTGGCGCCAAAACCTTTGAAACCGATGGCAATCTCGACGTACTGACGGTAAGCCTGTTTGGCAGCCGCGAGCAGACCCCAAGCTGGATAGAAATCGCGTTGGCTTGGATGGACCCAGCGAAGATTGTTGTGCCCCTCGACCAAGCCTTCCCGACTGGCCAGACCGACGAGGAAGTGCGCGCCGAGAGCACTGCCATGATGGAGGAGTCTCAGCAAGACGCCATCGCAGCAGCCTTGGTTAATCTCGGCTATGAAGTGCCGAGCCATGTCTATGTCAGCGAAGTGTCGGCCGGCGCTGCAGCGAGCGGAAAAATTAAGGCCGCAGATTTCATCATCGCCGTGAACAACGTCGAAATCACTACCGTTGATGGCCTTCGCGAGCAGGTTGCCAAGTTTGACGGAGCTCAACCATTGGTCATTGAATACACCCGAAACGGGGTGCCCTCGAGTGCCGAAGTTACCCCCGTCAAGGATGCTAAAGGAACTTTGCGCCTCGGTCTGATGGTGGGCTACAAATTTGATTTCCCAGTGAAGATTGAACTTCAACTCGGCGACGTCGGCGGCCCAAGCGGGGGCATGATGTTTGCCCTAGGCATTCTCGACAAACTGACCCCCGGTTTTCTAAATGGCGGCGAATACGTGGCCGGCACTGGAACTATTACGCCAGCCGGCGAGGTTGGACCAATCGGTGGCATTCGTCAGAAACTTTTTGGTGCCTCCGAAAAGGGTGCCCAGTATTTCTTGGCGCCTTCGCAAAACTGTGATGAAGTGGCCGGGCATATTCCAGACGGACTTCAGGTCTTTAGCATTTCGAAACTCAGCGACGCAGTAACGGTTTTAGAACAGATAAGCATGGGAGCCAACTTGAGCTCCCTGCCTAGTTGCAGCACTAAATAGGAGAGCACAATGACAACTACAGTTTCAGCTACTAAGCGCCGAAATCCAGCGGCCATCGCCATTGGCATCATCGTGGCTATCTCCGCAGTTCTCCTTGCCGGTGCGGGCGTCTACACCGACTTGCTTTGGTTCGATCAAGTTGGCTATGCCAACGTGTTCACCACCCAGATTTACGCTCAAGTTGCTGTCTTTGCAGTTGCGGCTCTAATCTTTGGCGGCCTCACCGGCCTTAGCTTCAACATCGCCTATCGCAACCGCCCGATCTACCTCAAGTTTCCAGATGAGCGCGACCCCTTTGGTGGCTACCGTGAGTTGCTAGACCAACTCCGAAAAGTAATCATGATCGGCTTACCGATCTTGTTCGGTATTTTCGGTGGCGTTGCCGCCGTTGGCCAATGGTCAACCGTTCTCACCTGGTTGAACCGCAGCTACACCGGCGAGGTCGACGCCCAGTTTGGTCTCGACATCGGCTTCTACCTATTTGACCTTCCGTTCCTAAGTGCAGTGGTCGGCTACCTATCGGCGGTGCTTCTTCTCTCTGGCCTTCTCGCTACTGCCGTGCACGTAATTTACGGCGGCATTCGAATCAATGGCTCAAACTCAAGAGTTGCCAAGGCTGCCCGCATTCAGGTTTCAATCACCATCGCGCTTTACTTGGCCGTGCAGGGTGCCAGCCTCTGGTTAGACCAGTACAAAACCCTAACTAGCTCTTCCGGCCTTTACACCGGTGCAACCTACGCCGATGTGAATGCAGTTATTCCAGGCTTCCAAATCTTGGCTCTTATCTCGTTTGTTGTTGCCATCCTCTTCTTGATTACCTCGGTCTTGGGCAACTGGCGGTTGCCAATCGCGGGCACCGCATTGATGGTTATCAGCTCGCTGGTGCTCGGCGGTCTTTACCCTTGGATCGTTCAGACTTTCCAGGTAGTGCCAAACGAGAGAACGCTCGAGTCTGAGTACATCGATCGAAACATCGCTGCCACACGCAAGGCCTACGGCCTAGACAAAGTGGAGGTAATTGACTACAAAGCAACTACCGATGCAACTCAGGGTGCCCTCAGAAAAGATGCTGAAACCACGGCCAATATTCGAATCATCGACCCCGCACTCGTGAGCGCATCGTTCCGCCAGCTCGAGCAATACAAGCAGTATTACAACTTCGCTAGTCACCTCGATGTAGACCGCTACGAGATTGATGGCAAGACCCAAGACACAGTCATCGCAGTTCGCGAATTAGACCAGTCGGGGCTTGAATCGCAGTCTTGGTATAACCAAGCGATTGTTTACACCCACGGTTACGGAGTGGTCGCCGCTTACGGAAACCAGCGCTCAACCGAGGGCCAGCCGGTGTTCTTGCAAAAGGGAATTCCATCGAACGGTCTTCTCGGAACCTATGAGCCGAGAATCTATTTCGGTGAGTCTTCACCGGCCTACTCAATTGTTGGTGCGCCAGCCGGTGCCGAAGCTCGCGAACTTGATTTTCCAGCGGGGGATGGCGAGGCCGATCAGACCTACACCACCTTCGCCGGTGACGGTGGGCCAAAGCTAGACAGCATTTTCGCCAGACTGGCTTACGCGCTCAAGTTCCAAAGCGAGCAGATTCTGCTTTCCGATGCCATCAGCAACGAGTCGCAAATTCTCTATAACCGCACCCCAAGAGAGCGCGTAGCGGCAGTCGCGCCTTACCTAACTCTCGACAGCGACAGCTACCCATCCGTGGTTGACGGCCGAGTGGTCTGGATTGTCGATGGCTACACCACGTCCTCTAGCTACCCATACTCTCGATCTGAAAACCTTGGTAACGCCATCGCTGACAGCGCGAGCACAACCACTTTCACCCTTGGGTCAATCAACTACATCCGCAACTCGGTGAAGGCAACTGTCGACGCCTTTGACGGCAGCGTGAACCTATACGCCTGGGATACCGAGGATCCAATTCTCAAGACCTGGTCAAAGATCTTCCCAAACACCCTCAAGCCAATTAGTGAAATGTCGGGAGACTTGCTCAGTCACGTTCGCTACCCCGCGGACATGTTCAAAGTGCAGCGACAAATTCTTGGCAGCTACCACGTCACTGAGGCAGGCGCCTTCTACTCTCAAGAAGATGCCTGGATGACCCCGAATGACCCAGTTAGTGCCACCGCGGCAAATACTGGCGCACTTCAGC
>JBEDKW010000048.1:0-9420 GCA_041171945.1 Actinomycetota bacterium | reverse complement strand
GGACGCAACTCAACTGGTCGCATCACGACCCGTCACATCGGTGGTGGCCACAAGCGCCAGTACCGCGTGATCGACTTCCGTCGTCACGACAAAGACGGCGTTCCGGCCACCGTTGCTCACATCGAGTACGACCCGAACCGTACCGCTAACATCGCTCTTTTGCACTATGCAGATGGCGAAAAGCGTTACATCATCGCGCCGAACAAGTTGAAGCAAGGCGACCAGATCGAGCAGGGTCCAGCGGCTGACATCAAGCCAGGAAACAACCTAAAGCCAGGTGGCGGCGCAAAGCTTGCCCGCTCAGCTGGTGCAAGCGTTCGTCTTGTTGCTAAAGACGGACCATACGCACAGCTTCGTCTACCTTCCGGTGAAATCCGCAACGTAGATGCTCGCTGCCGTGCGACCGTTGGTGAAGTCGGCAACGCCGAGCAGTCCAACATCAACTGGGGTAAAGCTGGCCGCATGCGCTGGAAGGGCATCCGCCCAACCGTCCGTGGTGTAGCCATGAACCCTGTTGACCACCCCCACGGTGGTGGTGAAGGTAAGACTTCCGGTGGACGTCACCCTGTTTCCCCTTGGGGTCAGGCTGAAGGCCGCACTCGTAAGCAGAACCTTCCAAGCGACAAGCTCATCGTTCGTCGTCGTAATGTCGGCAAGAAGCGTTAGTAGGAGTCAGAACATATGCCACGCAGTTTGAAGAAGGGTCCATTCGTTGATGACCACCTGTTCCAAAAGGTAGTCAAGCAAAACGAAGCCGGCACCCACAATGTGATCAAGACCTGGTCTCGCCGCTCGATGATTGTTCCAGCCATGCTGGGCCACACCATCGCAGTGCACGACGGTCGCAAGCACATCCCTGTATTCGTCACTGAGACCATGGTTGGTCACAAACTTGGCGAATTCTCACCCACCCGCACCTTCCGTGGTCACGTGAAGGACGACAAGAAGGGTCGCCGCAAGTAAGCGGCGCCTGAGAGACGAGAGGAAAGACAATGGAAGCAGTCGCACGAGTGCGCCACATCCGCGTCACCCCAATGAAGGCTCGCCGCGTCGTTAACCTGATCCGCGGAAAGCAGGCTTCTGAAGCGCTGGCCATCCTGAAATTTGCACCACAGGCAGCCAGTGAACCAATCTTCAAGCTAGTACAAGCAGCTATGGCTAACGCTAAGGTCAAGGCCGACGCAAGCAATACCTTCCTCAACGAGGATGACCTGTTCGTATCAGCAGCGTTTGTGGACGAGGGCACCACCCTGAAGCGGTTTATGCCGCGTGCTCAGGGTCGCGCATTCCAGATCCTAAAGCGCACCAGCCACATCACCATTGTGGTTGCAACTCCAGACGAGCTTGTCAACAAGGCAGGCGCTCAGAAGGCGAGGAAAAACTAATGGGTCAAAAAGTAAACCCATACGGTTTCCGACTTGGAATCACCACCGACCACGTATCTCGTTGGTTCTCTGACTCAACTAAAAAGGGTCAGCGTTACCAGGACTACGTAACCGAGGACATCAAGGTTCGCGCATTGCTAACCTCACGCCTCGACCGTGCCGGTGTTTCCCGCATCGAAATCGAGCGCACCCGTGACCGTGTTCGCGTAGACATCCACACCGCCCGTCCGGGTCTGGTTATTGGTCGTCGCGGCGCCGAGGCAGAAGCTATTCGCACTGACCTCGAGAAGCTCACTAACAAGCAGATTCAGTTGAACATCCTTGAGGTTAAGAACCCAGAGATGGACGCACAGCTTGTTGCACAGGGTGTTGCCGAGCAGCTTTCGAGCCGCGTTGCTTTCCGTCGCGCTATGCGCAAGGGAATGCAGGGTGCAACTCGTCAGGGTGCAAAGGGTATCCGAATTCAGTGTGCCGGTCGTCTTGGCGGAGCAGAAATGTCTCGTTCAGAGTTCTACCGTGAAGGCCGTGTGCCATTGCACACCCTTCGTGCCAACATCGATTACGGCTTCTACGAGGCCAAGACCACTTTCGGTCGCATCGGTGTAAAGGTTTGGATCTACAAGGGTGACATCACCGCTAAGGATCTAGCTATTCAGCAGGCGAACGCGCCTAAGCGCCCAGAGCGCTCAGACCGTCCACGTCGCAGCCCAGGTACTGAGGCTCCTGCCGCAGTTGCAGCTCCAGTAGCAGCAGCTCCAGAGAAGGTTGAGGCTTAATAATGTTGATTCCTCGTCGCGTAAAGCACCGCAAGCAGCACCACCCACGTCGTGCAGGAACCGCTTCTGGCGGAACTGCAGTTGCATTCGGTGAGTACGGCATCCAGGCAATGACCTCGGCATACGTAACCAACCGTCAGATCGAGGCAGCTCGTATCGCAATGACACGCCACATCAAGCGTGGCGGAAAGGTTTGGATCAACATCTATCCAGACCGTCCGCTAACCAAGAAGCCTGCCGAAACCCGCATGGGTTCAGGTAAGGGTTCACCGGAGTGGTGGGTTGCCAACGTAAAGCCAGGCCGCGTACTTTTCGAAGTTGCTGGCGTTAGCGAAGAACTAGCTCGCGAAGCTATGACCCGCGCAATTCACAAGCTGCCCCTCAAGGCACGCATCATCAAGCGCGTAGAAGGTGACGCATAATGGCTATCGGTTCAAAGAACTTACAACCTACTGACCTCGATGTAATCGAAGATTCAGTATTGGTAGAAGAGCTAAAGAAGGCTCGTGAAGAGCTATTCAACCTACGCTTCCAGTCGGCCACCGGCCAGCTTGAAAGCCACGGTCGTCTTCGTGCTGTAAAGCGCGACATCGCTCGTATCTACACCATCATCCGTGAGCGCGAACTTGGCATCAGAGCTGTTCCAGCAGCAGCCGCTGCCAAGCCAGCTACCAAGGCTAAGAAGGCTGCATCAGCTGATGCTGCCGCAACCGAGGAGGCATAACAATGGCTGAGAAGAAGACCGTTGAAGCTGTTGCTCTAGATCGCGCAGACCGCAAGAGTCGTCGCGGCTATGTTGTCAGCGACAAAATGAACAAGACCATCGTTGTTGAGGTAGAAGACCGCATTAAGCACCCGCTTTATGGCAAGGTCATCCGCCGCACCACCAAGGTCAAGGCTCACGATGAGCTAAACACTGCAGGCATCGGCGACCTCGTTATTATCAGCGAGACCCGTCCACTATCTGCAACCAAGAACTGGCGCCTAGTCGAGATCGTCGAAAAGGCTAAGTAATCTCACCCCTCGGGTGCCCGTCGGTAATGGGTATTCGTCAAACAAGGAGTAAAAAATGCTTCAACAGGAATCCAGACTCAAGGTAGCCGATAACACCGGCGCCAAAGAGCTTTTGGTTATCCGCGTACTCGGCGGTTCAAAGCGTCGTTATGCGGGTCTTGGTGACCTAATCGTCTGCACCGTAAAAGACGCTATCCCTGGCGGCAACGTCAAAAAGGGTGATGTCGTCAAGGCGGTAGTAGTGCGCACTAAGAAAGAGACTCGTCGCGTAGACGGTTCTTACATCAAGTTCGACGAGAACGCAGCTGTGATCATCAAGAAAGACGGCGAGCCTCAGGGCACCCGCATCTTCGGTCCAGTTGGTCGTGAGCTTCGTGACAAGAAGTTCATGAAGATCATCTCGCTAGCACCGGAGGTTATTTAATCATGGCGAACATCAAAAAGGGTGACCTAGTTCAGGTCATGACCGGACGCAAGCAAGAAAAGGGCGGCTCCCGCGGCAAGCAGGGCCTAGTCCTGAATGTCAACAAGGAAACCAACCGAATTCTTGTAGAAGGCGTCAACATGGTTACCAAGCACGTCAAGGTTGGCCAGACCGACCGTGGCGGCAAGACTGGCGGCATCACTGTTGCTGAGTCGACCATCCACATCTCAAACGTTGCTGTGGTTGACCCGTCAACCAAGAAGCCAACCCGTCTTGGAACTCGAGTAGAGACCACCACCAAGAACGGCGTTAAGAAGACTGTTCGCGTTCGTATCGCGAAGAAGTCGGGTAAGGACATCTAATGACTGACGCGACCGTAGAACCAACCGTTGAACCAACCGAAGAGGCAACTCCAGAGGTTGCAGTAGTTGCTGAAGTAGCAGCTGAAGCAGTTGCTGAAGTAGTAGCAGAAGCCAAGGCTCCAGCTGCTAAGAAGGCTCCAGCCAAGAAGGCTGCTGCTGACTCTTCTGTAAAGGCTTTGCCTCGTCTCAAGGCGCACTACCGTGCCGAGATCATCGCGGAGCTAACCAAGGAGTTCGGTTTCTCGAACCCTCACCAGGTGCCTAACCTGACCAAGATTGTTGTAAACATGGGTGTCGGCGACGCCGCTAAAGATGGCAAGCTCATCGATGGCGCTGTTAAAGACCTCACCGCAATCACCGGCCAGCGTCCACAGATCAACCTTGCTCGCAAGTCAATCGCGCAGTTCAAGCTTCGCGAAGGCCAGGCCATTGGCGCGCACGTCACTCTTCGTGGCGACCGCATGTGGGAATTCCTAGACCGCTTGCTTTCACTAGCATTGCCTCGCATCCGCGACTTCCGCGGCCTAAGCGACAAGCAGTTCGACGGAAACGGCAACTACACCTTTGGTCTCTCAGAGCAGAACGTGTTCCACGAGATCAACCAAGACAACATTGACCGTTCTCGAGGTATGGACATCACTGTCGTAACCACCGCGAGAACCAACGATGAAGGCCGTGCGCTTCTAAAGCAGCTTGGCTTCCCGTTCCAAACCAAATAAAAATCGGTAAGGTCCAGCCGCTTGTAAACGGCCTGGAAACCTCCGAGGAAGGTGCAACACAATGACAATGACAGATCCGGTCGCAGACTTTCTGACCCGGCTGCGCAACGCAAACTCTGCATATCACGAGACCGTTAGCCTGCCTTACAGCAAGCTAAAGGCCAACATCGCAGAGATCCTCAAGTCTGAGGGTTACGTCGCCAGCATCAAGGTAGAAGACGCACAGGTTGGTAAGACCTTGAGCGTAGAACTAAAGTACGGCCCAAACCGCGAGCGTTCAATCGCTGGCATCAAGCGCGTTTCAAAGCCAGGTCTTCGTGTTTACGCGAAGTCAACTGAGCTTCCTCGTGTTCTTGGTGGCCTAGGTATCGCCATTTTGTCCACTTCATCGGGTCTGCTTACAGACCGTCAGGCTGCCAAGAAGGGAGTAGGCGGAGAAGTCCTCGCCTACGTTTGGTAATCACAGATGTCTCGTATTGGTAGATTGCCGATCCCGGTTCCAGCCGGTGTCGATGTAAAGATTGACGGCAGCACCGTTGAGGTTAAGGGTCCTAAGGGAACCTTGTCTCTCGTAGTTGCTTCTCCAATCGCTGTTGCGTTAGAAGATGGCAATGTTATTGTCACCCGTCCAGACGACGAGAGAACCTCTCGTTCACTTCACGGTCTAACCCGCACACTGATTGCAAACAACATTCAGGGCGTTACCGAGGGCTTCACTAAGGGCCTCGAAATCGTTGGAACTGGTTACCGCGTAACCGCCAAGGGTAACGACATTGAGTTTGCACTTGGTTACTCACACCCGATTTTGGTGCAGGCTCCAGCCGGCATCACCTTCACTATTGATGGCAACACCAAGGTAAGCGTGTCAGGAATTGACAAGCAAGCCGTTGGTGAAGTTGCCGCCAACCTCCGCAAGCTGCGCAAGCCAGAGCCTTATAAGGGCAAGGGCGTTCGCTACGCAGGCGAGGTAGTTCGCCGCAAGGCCGGAAAGAGTGGTAAGTAAACAAACTCGCGGCAAGAGCAAGAGTGCCGCTCGTACCCGTCGTCACCTACGTCTTCGCAAGAAGATCTCTGGTGACGCTCAGCGTCCACGCCTAGTCGTGACCCGCTCAGCTCGCCACGTATTCGTTCAGATTGTTGACGACACTAAGGGCATCACCCTGGCGTCTGCTTCAACCATGGAAGCCGATCTTCGCAAGTCGACCGACGACAAGAGTGCCAAGTCAAAGCAGATCGGTTTGCTAATCGCAGACCGTGCTAAGAAGGCTGGCATCACCGAGGTCATCTTTGACCGCGGTGGCAACAAGTACGCAGGTCGTGTCGCAGCTATCGCTGACGGCGCACGTGAAGGTGGGTTGGTCCTCTAATGACTGAGAACAAGGAGCAAAAGTTGTCAACTGAGTCAACTGAGGCTGCAACCGTTGTTGTTGCAGAGACTACTGAGACCAACGAACGCGAAGCCCGTCGTGGCTCTCGTGAGCGTGGTCCTAAGTCAGACCGCCGTGAGCGCGAAGACACCAAGAGCCAGTTCCTAGAGCGCGTTGTAACTATCAACCGCGTTTCTAAGGTGGTCAAGGGTGGTCGTCGCTTCAGCTTCACCGCACTTGTAGTTGTCGGAGACGGCAACGGCCTAGTTGGCGTTGGCTACGGAAAGTCGAAAGAAGTTCCGTCAGCAATCGCCAAGGGCGTAGAAGAGGCAAAGAAGAACTTCTTCCGCGTCCCTCGCATCGCAAGCACCATTCCTCACCCAGTTCAGGGTGAAGCTGCTGCCGGCGTTGTTCTACTTCGCCCGGCATCTGCTGGTACCGGCGTTATCGCCGGCGGTCCAGTTCGTGCAGTGCTTGAGTGTGCAGGAATCCACGACGTTCTTTCAAAGTCGCTCGGTTCCTCAAACACCATCAACATCGTTCACGCCACAATCGCAGCATTGCGTCAGCTAGAAGATCCAGCTGCTGTTGCTGCTCGCCGTGGCCTAACCGTAGAAGAAGTTGCTCCGGCAGGTCTACTACGCCAGCAGAAGGCAGGTGCCTAATGACTCGTCTAAAGGTGACCCAAATCAAGAGTGCAATCGGCAACAAGCCGAACCAGCGCGAGACTCTTCGCACACTCGGTCTGAAGCGCATCAATGACATCATTGTCAAGGATGACAGCCTCTCAGTTCGTGGAATGGTTCGCACCGTTGCCCACCTAGTAAAGGTTGAGGAGATCAACTAATGGCTGAAGAGAAGAAGGCTCCTGCAAAGGCTGCCGCTCCTAAAGCTGCTGCTGCCCCAAAGGCTGCCGCTGCAAAGACTACTGCTGCTAAGGCTGCACCAGCTAAGGCTGCTGCTCCAAAGGCTGCTGCCGAAGAGAAGGCTCCTGCAAAGGCTGCCGCTAAGGCTGCTGCTCCAAAGGCTGCTCCATCGAAGAAGGCTGCACAGCCTGCTGCTGAGAAGAGCAACGTACTAAAGGTTCACCACTTGCGCCCAGCACCGGGTGCCAAGAAAGACCGCACTCGTGTTGGTCGTGGTGAGGCATCGAAGGGTAAGACTTCGGGTCGTGGAACCAAGGGTACAAAGGCTCGCTACCAAGTTCGTCCGGGCTTCGAAGGTGGTGGTGTTCGTCTAGTTATGCGCACTCCTAAGCTTCGCGGCTTCAAGAACCCATTCCGCGTGGAATACCAGGTAGTAAACCTTGAAAAGCTTGCTGACCTTTATCCAAAGGGTGGCGCCGTAACTGTTGCTGACCTAGTTCTGAAGGGTGCAGTTCGCAAGAACGAGCCTGTCAAGGTACTGGGCGATGGCGAAATCTCGGTTAAACTCGAAATCAGTGTTGACAAAGTCTCTGCTTCTGCAAAGACCAAGATTGTCGCCGCTGGTGGCTCGGTTAACGACTAGTCACTTTCTAGTTTTTACAAGCCAGGAGGCTTAAGATGCTTAGCGCCATTGTTCGTGCATTCCGCACACCGGACCTGCGTAACAAGCTTGCATTCACTCTTGCAATCGTTGCCATTTTCCGTCTGGGATCGTTTATACCGGCCCCTTACGTTGATTATGGCAACGTGCAAAAGTGTCTTGCACAGACCCAGAACACCAGCGGGCTCTACGAGCTCGTCAACTTGTTCTCGGGTGGCGCTTTGCTTCAGCTTTCCATCTTTGCCCTGGGTATCATGCCTTACATCACGGCTTCGATCATCACCCAGCTTCTTCGAGTTGTGATTCCTCGCTTCGAAACCCTTCATAAAGAAGGCCAGTCGGGCCAGGCAACACTCACCCAGTACACCCGCTACCTAACTATCGCTCTTGGTGTTCTTCAGTCAACCACTCTGATTGCTGTTGCCCGCCAAGGTGCATTGTTCGGAGCCGACTGTGTGCTTCCGATCCTCACCGACTCATCACCGATTGCTGTTGCACTCATGGTTATGACCATGACCGCCGGCACCGGCCTCATCATGTGGATGGGCGAGCTAATCACCGAACGCGGTGTTGGCAACGGAATGTCGCTTTTGATTTTCACCTCAATCGCATCTAGCTTCCCTGCTTCTCTTCTAGGCATAGCCGAGACCAAGAGCATCGAAACACTTCTTATCGTTCTCGCAATCGGTGTTCTGATTGTTGGCCTAGTAATCATGGTCGAGCAATCACAGCGTCGCATTCCGGTTCAATATGCCAAGCGCATGGTTGGCCGACGCACCTATGGTGGCCAGAACACTACATCCCAATCAAGGTCAACATGGCCGGCGTTGTGCCAGTTATCTTTGCCTCGTCACTGCTTTACTTGCCGGCATTGATTGCTCAGTTCAACCAGCCAGACGCTGATGGCCAGGTTGCTGGCTGGGTTACTTGGGTTTCTAACTACCTAACTCAGGGCGATCACCCGCTTTACATGGCGCTCTACTTCTTCTTGATTCTCGGATTCACCTACTTCTATGTAGCGATCACCTTCAACCCTGAAGAGGTCAGCGAAAACATGAAGAAGTACGGCGGATTCATTCCGGGCATTCGTGCCGGTCGTCCGACCACCGAGTTCCTAGAGTTCGTTCTCAGCCGCATCACTTTCCCGGGCGCAATTTACCTTGGTCTAATCGCTTTGATCCCACTGATTGCGTTCTCGCTAATCGGTGCGAACCAGAACTTCCCGTTCGGCGGAACCTCGATCCTCATCATCGTTGGTGTTGGTCTTGAGACTGTCAAGCAGATCAATGCTCAGATGCAGCAGCGCAACTATGAAGGTCTTTTGAAATGATCCGCCTACTCTTGATTGGCGCCCCAGGGGCTGGCAAGGGAACTCAGGCTGAACGTCTTGCAGATATCTTCAAGATTCCTGCGATCTCTACCGGTGATATTTTTCGTCACAACGTGAAGAACGAGACCGAGCTCGGCAAGCAAGCCAAGGCCTTTATGGACCGCGGCGAATATGTGCCCGACTCACTCACCAACGACCTAGTGAGCGACCGTCTGTCTCAGGCAGATGCTACCGAGGGCTTCCTGCTAGACGGCTACCCTCGCACCGGCGATCAGGTTGAAGAACTTGATTCCATCTTGGCCGCTCAGGGCACCAAGCTAGATGTTGTTGTTCAGTTGACTGCAGACACGGATGAAGTTGTTCGTCGTCTTCTCAACCGCGCAATCGAGCAGGGCCGTGCCGACGACACCGAAGATGTCATTCGTCGTCGACTTGAAGTCTATGAAGAGCAAACCGCCCCGCTGATTAGCGTTTACGCACAGCGCGGACTTGTTGTGATGATCGATGGGCTCGGAG
>JBEDKW010000047.1:0-5575 GCA_041171945.1 Actinomycetota bacterium | reverse complement strand
AAAGTCTTTGGCTGCTGAGCTGCGTGAGGGTGCTCTGCGCCACGGTAAACCTTGAGCTTGGTTAGCTGGTCGGCACCGATCTTGTTCTTAGGAAGCATTCCCTTGATGGCCTTCTCTACAGCCTTCTCTGGGTTCTTCTCTAGAAGCTCTGCATAAGTAGTAGCGGTTAGACCACCTGGGTAACCAGAGTGACGGTAAGCCTTCTTCTGCTTGAGCTTGGCACCGGTTAGGGCGACCTTCTCAGCGTTGATGATGATTACGAAGTCACCGTTGTCCATGTGAGGTGCAAAGGTTGGCTTGTGCTTGCCACGTAGCAAGGTTGCTGCGTGAGTTGCTAGACGGCCGAGAACTACGTCGGTGGCGTCGATGACTAGCCACTCGTTGCTCAGCTCGTGAGCCTTTGGAGAATAAGTACGCACGGTTAATTGCCTTCTATTTCTATATCGGATTGAAATGAACCGCGCTAGAAGAAGAAACTTCCCGGGATTCAAGTTTTCACATTGGCATAAACGTTTGCCAATACCAAAGGTCAAGTCTAGACGGTATAGGCCACGCTGGTCAAACCCTAGTTTGCGTTGAGTTGGCGCTTTTTTCGGGTGATTGCGGCCTGCTCTTCGAGCTTGTCGTCTGCCGGGTAGCCAATTTCGACCAAAGTTAGGCCCTCTGGGGTTGCCACCTTGAAAGGGGCTCGTTTCTGGGCAACTTTTAAAGCGTGGGTTATCTCGCTTTTTTCCGCAGAACCTTGAGCCACAGCGATGAGGCCTCCAACGATTGCCCGAACCATGTTGTGGCAAAAAGCATCGGCAATAAGTTCGATTTCAATTACGCCACCGAGTTCTGGGTTGCGAGAAATCTTGATCGACTTCATGTTTCGAATTGTGGTGGCACCGACTCTTGCCTTGCAAAATGAATTGAAATCGTGCAGACCAATGAATTCTTTGGCACCGTCTCGCATCAGATCTAGATCTAGTTCATGCGCCAGCCAGAGGGTGTAGCGAGCCTGAAGCGCGTCTTTGGCAACTGGCCCGTCTGCGATTCGGAAGCGGTAGCGCCTGAAAGTTGCCGAGAACCGAGCGTGGAAGCCCGGGGGTGCAATCTCGAAACTGTGGATTCGGATGTCGCGGTCGAGAATCGAATTTAGCCTGAAGGCGATGCTTTTGGTGCGCCCGAGGCGCTTAATTTGAGCGGCGGTCACATCGATGTGGGCCACTTGAGAGAAAGCGTGCACACCGGCGTCGGTGCGGCCCGCAACTCGCATCGAGAAATCATTGGTGCTTTCGCCAAAGACCAGGGTGAGGGCATCGAGCAGTGACTGCTGAACTGTTTTATGCCCAGATTGCCTAGCCCAGCCGTAATAGGCGGTGCCGTCGTAGGCCAAATTGATTCTGTAACGAATCAACCCGTCGACCTTTTGGCCAACGGGTTGATTCATGAACTTGAGTGTCGAAAAGGCTTACGCCTTGTCGTCTGCTGGAGCTTCGTCGGTGCCTGCAGCTTCTGCAGCGGCCTCTACGACCTCTTCAGCAACTACGGCTTCAACTGGAGCCTCTGCAACAGCTTCGGCGGCAGCCTCAACGGTTGCCTCCTCTACTGCTGGAACGATTTCTTCAACGGTCTCAACAACTGCAGCTGCGGTTGCCTTGATGGCGTTTTCAATCTTTGGCTTCTTGGTGGCGTTCTTTGGGTTGACTGGCTCTAGAACGAGTTCAATCAGTGCCAAAGGCGCGTTGTCGCCCTTGCGGAAACCGAGCTTGGTGATTCGGGTGTAGCCACCCTGGCGGTCGGCAACCAAAGGTGCGATGTTTGTAAATAGCTCGTGAACAACCGACTTGTCGGTGATCTGCTGCATAACGCGGCGACGTGCGTGTAGGTCTCCGCGCTTTGCGAAAGACACTAGACGCTCAGCTACCGGACGAAGGCGCTTGGCCTTGGTCTCGGTAGTTGTGATCTTGCCGTGCATGAACAATGAGGTTGCAAGGTTGCGAAGCATCAGACGCTCGTGCGCTGGGCCTCCACCTAGACGTGGACCCTTAGTTGGGGTAGGCATTGTTTTCTCCTCTTAGATTTCTGTGAGTCAGAGACCGGGCCTAAGCCTGGTCTTCCTCTTCGTAGGCCGAGCTGAAGTAAGCGGCATCGAATCCAGGAACTGCGTCCTTGAACTTTAGGCCCATTGAAGTTAGCTTGTCGCGAACCTCATCTACCGACTTGCTGCCGAAGTTGCGGATGTTCATCAACTGGTCTTCAGACAGAGCAATTAGCTCGCTGACGGTGTTGATGCCTTCGCGCTTTAGGCAGTTGTATGAACGAACGGTTAGGTCGAGGTCTTCGATTGGCATTGCTAGTTCAGGTGATAGTCCTACCTCAACTGGTGCAGGCCCAATCTCGATGCCCTCTGCTGCGGTGTTTAGCTCGCGAGCTAGACCGAACAACTCAACCAAGGTGCTTCCTGCAGATGCAACAGCATCGCGAGGAGTGATTGATGGCTTGCTCTCAACATCGACGATTAGTTTGTCGAAGTTGGTGAACTCACCCGCACGAGTTGCCTCGACGCGGTATGACACCTTGAGAACTGGTGAGTAGATCGAGTCGATTGGGATGATGCCGGCGTCGGCATCTGGGTTGCGGTTCTGAGATGCCTGAACGTAGCCACGGCCGCGCTCGATGGTCAACTCAATCTCAAACTTTGCCTTTGAGTTGATGGTTGCAATAACCAACTCAGGGTTGTGAATCTCTACACCGGCAGGTGCCTGGATGTCAGCTGCGGTTACAGGACCAGCGGTCTGCTTGCGTAGGTGAGCAACAACAGGAGCATCGTGCTCTGAAGAAACAACGAGGTCCTTGATGTTAAGGATGATCTCGGTGACGTCTTCTTTTACGCCTTCGATGGTTGAGAACTCGTGACGAACACCCTCAATGCGGATGTTGGTAACAGCTGCACCAGGAATAGATGAAAGCAAGGTGCGGCGTAGTGAGTTTCCGAGGGTGTAACCAAATCCTGGCTCTAGAGGCTCTAGCGAGAAGCGAGAGCGGTTAGGTGACAGAACTTCTTCGTGAAGTGTTGGACGCTGTGCAATGAGCACGTTTGGTTCCTTTCAGCTAGATATCCGCTATTTGATATCTATTTGTTGGGTCTTCGGTCGTGGCCACGATCGAAGGTAAAACTATTGGGGATTGTGGAAAGACTAAACGCGACGACGCTTTGGTGGACGGCAACCGTTGTGAGCCTGAGGAGTCACGTCTGAGATTGAACCAACCTCTAGACCTGCAGCCTGAAGTGAACGGATTGCAGTCTCGCGACCAGAGCCTGGGCCCTTGACGAAAACATCAACCTTCTTTAGGCCGTGCTCCTGTGCCTTGCGAGCTGCAGATTCTGCGGCTAGCTGAGCGGCGAAAGGAGTTGACTTACGTGAACCCTTGAAGCCGACGTCGCCTGACGAAGACCAAGAGATAACGGCACCGGTGTTGTCGGTGATCGAAACGATGGTGTTGTTGAAAGTGCTCTTGATGTGAGCCTGGCCCACAGCAATGTTCTTCTTTTCTTTACGGCGTGGCTTGCGGGCGGCTGTGCCGGCCTTTGCCTTAGGTGCTGCCATGATGTTCTCCTAAATTCTTTGGGGTTGTGGAAGGTGTCGCTTGAGCCTTGGGCTACTTGCGAGCAACCTTCTTCTTGCCGGCTACGGTGCGCTTTGGACCCTTGCGAGTACGAGCGTTGGTCTTGGTGCGCTGACCGCGGACCGGAAGGCCCTTGCGGTGGCGAATACCTTCGTATGAGCCGATTTCAACCTTGCGGCGAATGTCAGCTGCAACATCGCGACGTAGGTCACCCTCAACCTTGAAAGTTGCATCGATGAAGTCACGGATCGCAATTAGCTGATCGTCAGATAGGTCTTTTACGCGGATGTTCTTGTCGACCTTGGTTTCTTCCAAGATCTTCACTGAACGGGTACGGCCAATGCCGTAGATGTAGGTAAGTGCGATTTCAACGCGTTTTGCGTCTGGAATATCGGCTCCGGCAACACGTGCCATGGGGAGTTCTCCTTGTTTGTTCGAAGGTCTGGAGCACCGCTTCCGAATCTCTCGATTGGGCTCCGGCCTTCTCCGGAGGTGACACCCTTGATTTGCATCTCGGGTGTTGCGTTGCCTTTTTGGTTTTGGTTCTTATTGAATTTTGCTGTGCATGATGCCTGGTGAATCTTGGTGATGCCGGGGTGATCCAAGTTGGTTTAGAACTGGATTAGCCCTGGCGCTGCTTGTGACGTGGGTTGTCGCAGATAACCATTACTCGACCGTGGCGACGGATGACCTTGCACTTGTCGCAAATCTTCTTGACGCTTGGGTTAACCTTCATGTCTCTTGCTTCTGCTTGGGGTTATTTCTAACCGATTATCAAACTGCCCTGACCCAATTGG
This sequence comes from Actinomycetota bacterium, assembly GCA_041171945.1. Classification (GTDB taxonomy): domain Bacteria; phylum Actinomycetota; class Actinomycetes; order Actinomycetales; family Microbacteriaceae; genus Rhodoluna. The sequence continues at coordinate 1,166 of JBEDKW010000047.1, read as the reverse complement.
ATCTGCGCAGAAAGTCTTTATTTGTAGCGGTAGATGATGCGGCCACGTGTCAGGTCGTATGTGCTTAGCTCTACGATTACGCGGTCCTCTGGGAGGATGCGGATGTAGTGCTGGCGCATTTTTCCTGAAATGTGGGCAAGGACCTTGTGACCGTTAGTCAACTCAACCCGAAACATTGCGTTTGGGAGAGCCTCGACGACCGAACCCTCGATCTCGATGACGCCGTCTTTACTGGCCATAACTCACTTATCTACTTCAACAATTTTTCGGCATAACGAGCGCACGCAAAAACTAATCTTTCGATTAGGGAATTCGTGTAGAAACACCGAGTTCCAATACTAGGCGAAAACGCTGTTAATTGGTAATTAAACTTAGTTGGAGCTCTTGGGGTTAGCCAAGTGCAACTGGAACAACGCCGAGTGGAGCCAATTTGGCTACACCGCCGTCTGGCTCTGTCAAAACCCAGATTCCTTTGTCGTGAACGGCAATGGTGTGCTCCCAATGGGAGGCATCTGACTTATCTTTGGTGGAAACAGTCCAATCATCGGCAAGAATCTTGGTTTTAGGGCTGCCTGCGGTGATCATCGGCTCGATGGCAACAACGAGGCCCGGCGCGATCTTTGGGCCTTTATCGCGCACCCCATAGTTATAAACCGGTGGATCTTCGTGCATCGAGCGACCGATACCGTGGCCGACATATTCTTCGAGGATTCCAAATTTTTGGCGGTGAAGCACTTCTTGAGACTCGATGAAGTCTTCGATGGCATGCCCGACCTCATTTAGGTGAGTGGCCTTAGCTAGTGCAGCAATACCTACCCAGAGCGACTGCTCAGTGACGTCACTCAGTAGCTGGCGCTTGGCGGCAATTACAGGGTCTCCCCCGGGCACAATGATGGTGATGGCGCTGTCGCCGTTCCATTCGCCAATTTCAGCACCGCAGTCCACCGAGATGATGTCTCCGGCCTGAAGAATGCGTTCGCTGGTTGGAATGCCGTGAACAACTTCATCGTTCACCGAAGAGCAAATGGTGTGGTGATAGCCGGGCACTAATTGAAAGTTTGAGTGCCCGCCCTTTGCATTGATGGTGTCATCGGCGATTTTGTCTAGTTCTAGGGTTGAGATTCCGGCTACCGCTGCCTTGCGAACTGCGGCTAGCGCGGCGGCCG
>JBEDKW010000046.1:0-5587 GCA_041171945.1 Actinomycetota bacterium | reverse complement strand
TTGCAGGTCGGTGCCGAAGGCGGCGGTTGATGCGAGGCCCGCGATAACGATGGCGAACTCACCCCGAGGAATCAAGAATGCTCCGGCACGTTTCCAAGCCAAACCATCTGACATGTCTTTGGCAAGCAGCCAACCGACATACATTTTGCCGACTATGCCCAGAACTGTGAGACCTAGAGCTAGCGGCAGAACTGCCGGAATGTCGGCGGGGTCGATGGTGAGGCCGAAGAACAAAAAGAAAATTGCTGCAAAGAGGTCTCTGAGCGGGGCGAGCCTCAGACGCACGGCGAAGGCAACCTCACCACTCAAAACTAGCCCCACCAAGAACGCAGCGACGGCGCTTGAAAACCCGACGAGTTCAGCCGAACCGGCGGCCAATAGGGCAGCACCGAAAACTGTTAGCAGCAATCCACCTTGAGCCTGCGTGTTGAGAATTTTGGCAAAGGCGTTCTCGCCTCGAAACGCAATCAGAAGTGCAATAGCGGTAACCAAGATGGCAAACGTGACCGACACAAAGCCGGCAATGGCACCAAGGCCCGCGACCATCGAGGTCAGTAGCGGCAGGTATGGCGCCAGCGCCAAATCTTCGAAAACCAAAACGCTAACCACCCGAGTGGAGACCTCGGACCGTTGCCAGCCGGTTTCCTTCATCATTTGCGATGCGATGCCCGAGGAGCTCACATAGGTGATGCCCCCGAGAACTAGCGCACCCAATGGACCCCAGCCAAGAAAAAGTGCGATGGCTGCGCCAGGCAACGCGTTGGCGAGAAAGTCGATGGCCCCAATCGATTTACGTTGAACGAAAGAATTGGCGAGGGAGGCTCCCGAGTGCTCTAATCCCAGCATCAAAAGCAATAAAATTGCGCCCAATTGCGCACCGATTCTGATGAATTCATCGCTCAAATCGACAGGAAAAATGCCACCCTTACCGAGCAGCAAACCGATAACTAGATAAAAAGGCACGACCGAGAGTTTTATTCGAACCGCAGTGAAGGCGGCGATTCCGAGAACGAGCAAAATCGAACCGATTTCGGCAAGGGCAAGACTCTGTTCGACGCTGGTGCCTGCGGCAGCAAGGGCATCGAACATCGTGGGAGTCATAACTGAAGTTTATCCCAGCGTCGCGGGGCAGATTAGGCTAGTGAAATCTACCGAAACTGACATTGGAGTCGCATTGCCTGGAGAAAATCTCACCCGTAGTGAAGCGCAGAAGCGAGCTGCACTGATCAAGGTTCACAGCTATGAGGTTGAACTGGATGTGACCGTTTCGGAAGAGACGTTTACCTCGAACACCACCGTAAAGTTTGCGGCCAACTCTGTTGGCGCCAGCACCTTTATCGATGCCATCACAGCCAAGGTGCACCGAATTGTTTTGAACGGCAAAGAACTTGATGCAGCCTCTGTTACAGATGGCGTGCGAATTCAACTCGATGACTTGCAACTTGAGAACGAACTAGTCGTCGAAACCGATGCTCACTTTATGAACACTGGCGAAGGCCTTCACCGTTTCGTTGACCCGGTGGACAACGAGGTTTACCTCTACAGCCAATTCGAAGTTCCTGATGCCAGAAGAATGTTCGTGGTTTTTGAACAACCGGACCTAAAGGCCACTTTCCAATTCACCATCACTGCCCCTGACCACTGGAAAGTTGTTTCAAACCAGCCTTCCCCTGAGGCGACTGTCGCTGGTGAATCTAAGGCCACCTGGAAGTTTGCGCCAACCCCAATAATTTCGAGCTACATCACCGCGATTATTGCTGGCCCGTATACAGAATTACGAAGCGAACTCACAAGTTCTGACGGCCGCGTAATTCCGCTTGGTGTGTTCTGCCGCACCTCGTTGGCAACCTTCCTTGACGCTGACTATGTCTTTGAAAAGACTCGACAGGGTTTTGAATTCTTCGAGAAGGCCTTCGATCTGGCCTACCCGTTTGAAAAGTACGACCAACTCTTCGTTCCAGAATTTAACGCTGGAGCCATGGAAAATGCTGGAGCAGTAACTTTCACGGAAACCTATGTATTTCGATCCAAGGTGACCGACGCAATCAAAGAGCGACGAGTCGTCACGATTCTTCACGAACTTGCCCACATGTGGTTTGGTGACCTAGTAACCATGCGCTGGTGGAACGATCTTTGGCTGAACGAGTCATTCGCAGAGTATGCCTCAACACTGGCAACGGCTGAAGCCACGGAGTGGACCAACGCCTGGACCACCTTTACCGCGCTTGAGAAGTCTTGGGCCTACCGCCAAGACCAACTTCCATCCACGCACCCAATCGTTGCCACCATCAACGACCTAGAAGACGTTCAGGTGAACTTTGACGGCATCACGTACGCAAAGGGTGCCTCAGTTCTAAAGCAATTGGTTGCTTGGGTTGGTCAAGAGAAGTTCTTGGCTGGCGTTTCTTCCTACTTCAAGAAAAACGCCTATGGCAACACCGAGCTGACCGATTTGCTAACCGAACTTGAAGCACAATCGGGTCGCGAGCTTCGCAGCTGGTCAAAACTTTGGCTTGAGACCGCTGGCGTGAACACCCTTCGACCAGAGATCACCACCGATGAGGCCGGCATCATTTCCGGCTTTGCCGTTCTACAATCGGCCATCGAATCACAGCCCACCATCCGCCCTCACCGCATGGTCATTGGTTTCTACAACCTCATCAACGGCAAGCTGAAGCGGGTTCACCGCCTTGAGCTTGATGTTGACGGTGTCAGAACTGAAGTTGCAGAGCTTGTCGGCTTGGCTCGTCCGGCCTTGGTCTTGCTCAACGACGAAGACTTGGCCTACGCCAAAATTCGCCTGGATGAAAAGTCTTGGGCCACTGCACTTGAGCATCTCTCAGAATTTGAGGACTCACTGGCCAGAACTATCATTTGGGGTGCGGCTTGGGATGCGGCGAGAGATGCCGAGACCAGCCCAAGAGACTTTGTTGACTTGGTGCTGAATAACATCGCTCACGAAACCGAATCAACCACCATGCTGACCCTGCTTCGTCAACTGGTTACCGCCGGAAACCTCTATGTAGCTGAGCCACACCGCAGCGAGGTTTTGGGTCGAATTGGTGCGGGGCTTTTGAAACTAGCCCGCGAAGCGGCGGCTGAGTCTGATGCACAGTTGCAGTTCACAAAATTCTTTGCACAATTTGCTACCGGAACCGAGCAGTTGGATGCGCTTGAGTCGATTTTGGCAGGCAGTGAGACACTGGCCGGTTTGGCTATTGACGCCGATCTTCGCTGGGAACTGCTAACCGGTCTAGTTGTGGGTAACCGTGCATTCGCAGACTCAATCGACGCCGAATTAGCTCGAGACAACACAGCAAGCGGCCAGAAGGCTGCTGCTGGCGCGCGGGCCGCTCTTGCAACCGCCAAAGACAAGCGAGCCGCTTGGCACCAACTAGTTGAGACAAAAGAGCTTTCAAATGCACTCGTGCAATCGGCTAGCGCCGGTTTCGTTCGGGTTCAGGATGTTTCTCTGCTTGAGCCATTCGTTGATGAATACTTCGACAGTGTTCTCAAAATTTGGTCCTCGAACACCTTCAAGATTGCCGAGTACCTGCTGGTAAATCTCTACCCGTTGAACTTGGCTAATCAAGCCCTGGCCGACAAAACCTCAGCTTGGCTCGAGCGCTCTGAGATTAAAGAGATTGCAGCGCTACATCGCATTCTGCTCGAAAACCTAGCCAACGTTCAGCGAGCAATCGCAGCACAAAAACGCGATCTTTCATAGCGATAAGTAAGGAACCCAATGAATGACTTCTTTGCGGCAACCAATGGTTGGTTCGAGGCGTTCTGGAACGACTGGCAGGTCCTCATCCGTGTGGTCTTGATTATCGTGGCCATGCTCGTGATTCGATGGGCCCTGCTGCTCTCGGTGAAGCGTGTGGTCAAGCGAATCGTGTCGGGGGTAAAGGCTAAGGCGGGCACCACCGATACCCGTGCGCTCGACGCTTCACCAGTTGCTAAAGCAAGGGTGATTCAACGTGCCCGCACTATGGGTTCGGTTCTTGGCAACACCATCACCTGGGGCATTTATATCGTCGGAACCACGATGGTGCTCAGCGAGCTTGGCGTTGCCGTTGGCGCACTGGTTGCCGGTGCCGGAATCTTGGGTGCGGCGATTGGTTTCGGCGCCCAGAGTTTGGTCAAAGACCTGCTCTCGGGGCTATTCATTGTGTTTGAAGACCAGTACGGTGTTGGCGACTCAGTTGACCTGGGGCAAGCCACCGGCGTTATCGAGTCTGTGGGCCTCCGCGTTACTCAAGTTCGGGATATTGCGGGAACACTTTGGTACGTGCGCAATGGTGAAATCATTCGCGTCGGAAACTCTTCTCAGGGCTGGTCGAGAGTCGTTATTGACATTCCGTTGCAGTACGACAGCAATGTTGAAAAGGCAAAGAAGGTTGTCGAGGAAGCTGCCGTGAAACTTACTTCTGAGCCAATCTTCAATAAGGCGGTCATCGGAAAGCCTGAGGTTTGGGGCATCGAAGTATTGAGCGGTGAGCAGGTGGTCATTCGACTTGTTCAGCAGGTGCGCGCTTCGAAACAAGACGAGGTTGCCAGAGAACTAAGGATGCGAGTCAAGCAGGCTCTGGACTCTGCAAAAATTTCACTCGCAAGTGGCAAACAGGCAATTCATGTCGAGATTTCAGGGCAGGCGACAAAGTAGGTGGCTAATGGTTTTGAAGACGCGGCAAGAGTTGAACCGGTAAGAATTCGCGGTCTTGACGGGCAGAACGTTGGGGGTAATCTTTTCGAGCTGGTTGGCGGTTCGCCGACTTTCAAGAAGCTGGTTGACCGGTTCTACGAGGGCGTTGCCACGGATGAACTGCTGCGGCCGATGTATCCGGAAGAAGATCTTGGCCCTGCTTCCGAGCGTCTGCAGTTGTTTCTGGAGCAATACTGGGGTGGGCCAACCACCTATCAAGAACAACGCGGCCACCCGAGGCTTCGAATGAGACACAACCCCTACAAGATCAACCCGGCTGCCCGAGAGCGCTGGTTGTTGCACATGAGGGCTGGGCTCGAATCTCTAACATTGCCGCCGCTGCAAGAAGCCGAACTCTGGGCCTACCTAGATCGAGCGGCAACAGCGATGCTCAACACCTTCGAAGACTAAATACCCGCAAATTTGGTTGCCGACTTGGCAAGCACATGCCCGTGCTCGCTGCTCAATCGCACCCAACCATCAGCGTGATAAAGCCCGACTTCTTCGTTTTCGGTAAGAAAACCTAGACCCGCGGCCACAAATGCCGCACCGGTTGGAACACGCGATTCGAGGTCGATTCCGCGGCCCCAAATTTCACCGCGAATACGGGTGGCGATTGGGCCACCGACAGATCCGGGTAGTGAAGCGGCAACTTCGGCAATTCCATCTCGAGCAATCTGAGTGAGTCGCGTTTCATTGATGGTGCCCACGTCGAGCCAACCTTGTCGAGGTGGTGAAATGCCTGCCCACACCGCTCTTGAAGACTCAGGCAGTTGAATCTTTAGGTCATTGATGCCGCTGACTCCGTCGGCCAACACCTTCGCTAGTCGTTCCAGAACAGCGCCAATTGGAACCACGACATCCAATTCAGCCTCTTGGGCC
>JBEDKW010000045.1:0-5990 GCA_041171945.1 Actinomycetota bacterium | reverse complement strand
CCAGCAATGCCCAAAATAACAAGGTGGCAATTGCACTGACCATCAAGGTGGTACCTTCTTTGCCCTCTTTGGTGTTACCAAAGAACTTTGGCTTCTGGGCAGAGTTGGCCGAGAAAAAGGCTGCATTATCACTATTTTTGCGCATCGCTAACGCGATAAAACCTTGCTCGGCAAGTTCAAATTCGCGGCCCTTGTGAACTAGCAGGGTGGCGTCTCCGCCGTCATCAAGAATCATGTTTGGGCCGGTGTAGGTTGCGCCTTCAGCGGCAGCTTCTGCTGACCAGTCGAAGATTCGGTTGGTGCACCACCAGTATTCGTCGAGTGATTCACCCTTCCAGGCGAAAACTGGGGTACCAGCAGGGCTGTTGACGGTTCCGGTTAGGCCGACAACTACTGCCGCTGCGGCTTCATCCTGGGTAGAAAAAATGTTGCAAGATGCCCAGCGCACTTGGGCGCCAAGCTCAACGAGGGTCTCAATGAGAATTGCGGTCTGCACTGTCATGTGCAGCGAGCCGGTGATGCGGGCGCCCTTGAGCGGCTGGGTCACAGCGAACTCTTTGCGGAGGCTCATTAGACCTGGCATCTCGTTCTCGGCCAAGCGAATCTGGTGTCGGCCGGCCTCGGCTAGGTCTAGGTCTTTGACTTTGAAGTCAAAAGTGGTCTTGGTGTCAGTCATCTCAGTCTGCTTTCTGCTGGATGAGCGCTAGCGCTTCATCTCGAATCTTGATCATGTCGACCTCGGTTGAGGCCTCGACATTTAGTCGGAGGAGCGGTTCGGTGTTCGATGAACGAACGTTGAACCACCACCACGAACCAGCATCAGCAGACTTGCTTTGAGCTGTGATTCCGTCGAAGTTGTCGAAAGTGGCGCGGTCGGCAAAAGCCGACTGAACGCGAACCTTGGCAGCTTGGGCGTCTGAAACGGTGGAGTTGATTTCACCGCTCAGAAAATAAGGGTTGTACTGCTTGGCGAATTGCGAGAGTGGGAGCTCTTGCGATCCAAACTCTGCCAACACGTGCATGGCCGCCAGCATTCCGTTGTCAGCGCCCCAAAAATCTCTGAAGTAGTAGTGAGCCGAGTGCTCCCCACCAAAGATTGCGTTGGTGGCTGCCATTTCATCCTTGATGAGAGAGTGCCCAACACGAGTTTTTACCGGTTTGGCACCGTCTTCGATGATTACCTCTTGAACCACGCGAGAGGTGAGCAGGTTGTGGAGCACTGTTACCGGAGCACCGGGGTTCGAGGCCTGCTCGCGTGCAATTTCGCGTCGCGCAACGATGGCAGCCACAGCAGAAGGAGTCACCGGCTGGCCAAGTTCATCGACTACGAAGCAACGGTCGGCATCTCCATCGAAGGCCAAGCCAAGGTCGGCGCCATGCTCGACAACAGCCTTTTGAAGGTCGACCAGATTCTTTGGATCAAGTGGGTTGGCTTCGTGGTTCGGGAAAGAGCCGTCTAGTTCGAAATACATCGGAATGATTTCGAGGGGAAGTTTCTCGAGGTCGCTTGCCGTGCCCAAAACGGCGGGAACGGTCATGCCACCCATTCCGTTGCCGGCATCGACGACCACTTTGAGGGGGCGAATGCTGCTTAGCGATACGAGTTGACGAAGGTAGCTGGCGTACTGAATCAAAATGTGAAGGTCGCGGTAGCCGCCAGGTTTCTCAACCTCTTCAACTCCGGTTTCAAGATAGACCTTGGCTCGGTCACGGATGTTGGCAAGGCCAGTTTCTAGGCTGATGCCTCTTGCACCGGCCCTTGAAAATTTGATTCCGTTATAGCTGGCCGGGTTGTGGCTGGCGGTAAACATCGCTGCCGGGGCGTCTAAAACGCCTGAAGCAAAATAAGATTCGTCGGTTGAGCAGAGGCCGATTGAGACAACATTGGCGCCTCTAGCCTGAGCACCACTTGCGAAAGCGTCGGCGAATTCTGGTGAGGAGTCGCGCATGTCGTGACCGACAACTACCTCTTTGCCGGCGGCACCAAGCTCGTCAACGAAGCCGGCGGCTAGCGCCTCAACAACCTTTGGGGTTAGTTGAGAACCAACTAGTCCTCGCACATCGTAGGTTTTTACGATTGCATCCCAATCGATCGACATTAGGCTCCGATTTCGTTGAATGCGCGCAAAGAATTATGCGCTTGTTTATCTTCTACAAGAATACCAAGCAAAGCCTTCATAGACTTGGCTCATGCCAGATTCGACTGAACCGATAAAGCAGCCCCGGGGCTCCTCTCGCGATCGTCACGGCCGCGGAATTCGCCGTCCACTGCTCAGCGATCTTTATGCTTTTGGACAAAGCCGAGCCACCGGCTTTGAGCAGATAGTTTCTGGCACCTGCGACTACCTAAAAGCTGCTTGGCCCAACGACCTAAGCGAACTCAACTGGCAGATTTTTGACGCACCGTCCCTCAAGGGCGAGTCGAAGGCAGTTCGACGCTGGGCGGTCAGACGCGAATCGATGACCGTGGTTATTTATCGGGTGCCAATTGAAAGACTCGGGCATCACCGCAGAGCCGATAGTTTGCACGAAAGAATGCACATCGAAGAATATGTCTTTGCTGCAGTGGGAGAACTACTTGGGAAAGACCCATACGATCTGATTCCTGATCGCAATCGCGATAACTAGCGAACACTGACTTTCACTGCGCCACCGGCATTTTTGTAGTCAATCACTGGAATGTTGGTGACCATGCCGCCGACGTCAAGAATGAGGTTCGCATAGAGGGTGGTCGCCGGTTTATCGAATTTATAAGTTGAGCCCGGCGCAACCAAGACAGTTTGAACTTGGGCAGTGATTGGGTCAACGATGCTCAACTTTGAGATGCCCACTGCCGGTATCGAAATAACCCGAGCGCCGTCAATGCCCTGAGCCGCTTGGAGCCAAGTGAAATCAGTTGCGGGCACCTTGGTCTTGTCGGTTCGAGACAGTCGAGCGGCAGATTGAACTGGCACATCAGATTCGAGAACGGCCACATAATCTCCGTCGGTCAACCCTGAAATTGAAACATCGGTGACAGCACCTGGCTTGAGTGTTTGCAAAATTACGGTGCCGAATGTTTTGGCATTGGCGCCGAGAATTTGCACCTTGATGTTGGCCTCTTTTTCACCCGGCACGAACACTCTGATGGTCTGGGCTAGGTCGGCATAATCCGCATTTGCCGAAGCCAAGGCGGCTGCATCTGCAGCTCCACGAATAAATATTCCTGGGATGACTTGGCTCTGCGAAGCGCCAATTGATGGGGAGACGTAATCGAGTCCGGCGGCTGCCAAGCCACGAACACTCTTCACCTGCAACCAAGCCGCAATGACTCCACCCTTTGATGTGACGTGGGTGACAAAGGTTTTTGCCTTTGGCGCGAGACCGGCTACTGGCAACACCAGCGTTTTGCCGGCGGTGACCGCTAGACCGGAGAGCCCCGGCAGTTCTAGTCGGCCTTCTTCACCATATATTTCTAGATCCACGGTGGCATCGACAGGGCTTGGGTTTCGAATAATCAGCAGCGACTCGCGGCCGGTGGAAGTGCTGCCGCCAACTAGCCAGAGGTCACTGCTCGGGTTCTGACAGGCAGCACCAGCAAGGCCATTGGCAGAAGAGGTGGAAACCAATTGAGTTTGGTTGGCAGTGAGTAATGCCGAGCCTTGAGGTGCAACGCCCTGAGGGTCTAGGACGGTGAGCACTCCGTCTTCTGAAACCAATTCGGTGCCGGCTGGTGCCGAGAAATCTCTCGAAATACTAGCTTTGCCGGTTTGCGAGAATTCACCGATTTTGTTTGGGTCGTTTTGATAAGTGGCACCCGGGCAAACCAGTGAGAGGTTCTTTGCCTTTACCTGAAGATCTTCGGAGCCAGCCAACCCTGCGATTGGTAAATCGAGGTTGGGCGCAAAAACCACGACTGCAGCCGCGGAGGAGGCGACAACTATCAAGGCGAGAATTCTTTTCAGCATTAGTTGTCTTCACCAGCCTCAACGAAAATTGAACTGTCTTTGCTGGCGCGGCGATTTACGCCGCTCGGAATTGCCAACAGGATGAAACTCAAAAGAATTGACAGCTGAACCACCTTGGTAATTGACCAAAGCGAGGGGGTGTTCTGGTCGGCTTCAAGCAGCTCTTGATTTGGCTCGAGCACCCGCCAGAGTTGACCAAAATCGGTGCTGCCAACCGACTCAAGTTCTTTGACCGAATCGAGGGCGATGGATAGTTCGTTGACCAAACCCCCGTCACCATCCGGCACCAAAACGTAGCCCACGCCGGTTCTGGTTAGCGCCTCATTGAGGTCGCTGCCGTTTGCTGAAGCTAGGTCGGCAACCAACTGCTTGGTCTCGGCAAAACGCTCGGCCTTGGCCAGAGCCAATTCATCGCTGGTGGCAGCAGGATTCTGAAGATTTGAAAGAGCGAATCGATAGCTAACGCTGACGTCTTCGAGGTGCACGCCGTCGCCACTAATGAGCTCGGCTTGAAGTCGCAACGAGCTATCTGGCAGTTGTTCAGGAACAATCGCAAGAAGTTTCAGCTGGCTACCCAGGGCTGCCTCAGCGGCCACGATTGATGGAACTACTCGCCCATCTGAGTATTCGAACGGGCTAGACAGAGTCGCCGCCAAAGCTGCGGTTGGCAACAGCCCAAGTGCTATCAGCAGGCCGACCAGCCAAGCACGGGCGGCTTTCACTGAGACCTGATCAAGTGCGATGGCTGCGAGAAGTGCCACTGCCAAGCCAAGCAAACCCAGGTGTGCCGCCGTTGACCCCGACACCCAGTCGCTTTGAGTGGCCTGGGCCGCGCTGCCATTGCCAAGCGCCGGAAACCTAAGTGATTGCATGAGCCAAGCCGAAGCTAAACCGAGAATTGCAAAAACCCAGATAGTGGCTGCAGTCGCGAACCTCTTTGTGATCAGCGACAAAACAGCCAGAGCAATCACCGGGATGGTGAGCCAGAGCGAGATTTGACCAAGGAGGGGAACCGACAGCCCAAAGCTTTCGCCACCAAGCAGAAGTTGCCAAACCGCAACTTTCTCGGTGCTTTGGGCAAGGCCCGGATCGGCCAGTTGAGCCAGTGGCGCTGTGAGGCCCATATAACTCGTGGCACTTAGGTAAGAAACCAGAGTGGGAGCACTGAGTGCGGCTACTGGCAGTGGGATCCAGATGAGGTAACCCAAACGGCGAATGCGAATCAGAATAACGAACGCCAGGGCCAGTAATAGTAGGGGCAACAGGCTCGGAGTGCTGGCACCGATAACAGCCATTAGAAGGCCCGCCAAGCCAACCCAAACCCAAGTTTGATTGGCGGTCTTGGTGAGGCTGCGATTGCCCAGATTGGCCGCACGGGCAACGGCCAAAACTAGCCAGGGCAAAGCGAGTTGCGAAACAAGAGCCGGCAGACGGCCATCGGTGTTGGCATTAATAAGGCTTGGCCAGAGCGCATAGCTGAGACCGGCCAAAATGCGAACCAAAGAAGACTGGGTGAACAGCGCCGCTGCGCGCCACGCACCGGCAAAGGCTAGGGCCTTGGCCAACAGCGCTGGGAGCAAAATAGCCCAACCCGATTGGCTGATAGCTGGCTCCGGCCCGACTGAATATTTCAAACCATGAGTCACTCAGTGGCAGCAGGCCACCCCCGGTGGCCGCAATGTTGCTCGGCCAAAAACTGAAGCTGAGCGCTGTGAGGCCGAGCATGATCCAGAGGCCACCAGAGGCCAAGAAGCCCTTGGTGGAGGATTGCTCGACCTGCTCAAACTCGCCTCGGTCGAAAGCCTCAAGGGTTGCTCGGCTCTGCTCATGCTCAAACTGCGCGCGACGGTTGCTTGAAACCTGCTGCCAGGAGGCCCTCAGCGACTTGAGGTTGGCAAACTTCAGCTGGCTGGTCTTGGCAATCGTTGCTCGGCTAGAAAGCCTGGCCGGAAGAGTGAAGAACCCCCAAAGCGCTGCTGAGATTTCGGCCCAAATGCGATCTGGGCGTTTACTCGCGATGCGCCAGACGGCCCGAGCCAGACC
>JBEDKW010000044.1:0-5606 GCA_041171945.1 Actinomycetota bacterium | reverse complement strand
GTTGAGCTCAAAGTTGCCTGACGCGCCGGCCCAAGTAACAGTCGCGTCGTTTCCGATTACGCGGGCACAAACCATAAGCACTGCTTCGGGAATAACGGGGTTGACCTTGCCGGGCATGATTGATGAACCTGGCTGCAAATCTGGGATGTGAATCTCGGCGAGGCCGGCATTCGGGCCGGAGGCCATCCAGCGCAGGTCGTTGTTGATTTTGGTGAGCGAAACGGCAAGCACGCGAAGTGCGCCCGAGGCTTCAACTAGGGAGTCTCTTGCGCCCTGAGCCTCAAAGTGATCGCGAGCTTCGGTGATTGGCAACTTCGTTTCTTCAGCCAAAATTCGGATTACTTCTTGAGGGAAGCCCTTTGGGGTATTGATGCCAGTGCCCACTGCGGTGCCACCGAGAGGAACCTCGGCTGTGCGGCCAATAGTTGTCTGGACGCGCTCGATTGCATAGCGAATCTGGGCTGCGTAGCCGCCGAATTCTTGCCCGAGGGTCACCGGGGTTGCATCCATGAGGTGGGTGCGGCCGGCTTTAACGACGGTCTTCCATAGGTCGCGTTTTTCTTCTAGCGCCAATGCTAGGTAGTCGAGAGCTGGAAGTAGGTCTTCAATGAGCGCTGCGGTGACAGCAACGTGAACTGAGGTTGGAAATACGTCGTTGGATGACTGGGAGGCGTTGACATGGTCGTTTGGGTGCACCTCAGCGCCCAAAAGTGCAGTGGCCAAAGTCGCCAGCACTTCATTCATGTTCATGTTTGACGAAGTGCCTGAGCCGGTTTGGAAAATATCTACCGGAAAGTCTTTGTCGTGCTTGCCGGTGATAACTACGTCGGCGGCGTCTGCAATTGCCTTAGCAATAGAAGCGTCTAGGACGCCTAACTTGGCGTTGGCTAGCGCTGCGGCCTTCTTGATTCTCGCCAAGGCTGCAATGTGGGCACGCTCAAGAGTGGTTCCCGAAATCGGAAAGTTTTCGACTGCACGCTGGGTCTGTGCGCGATAGAGCGCATTTACTGGAACTTTAACTTCGCCCATGGTGTCGTGCTCAATGCGGTATTCCACTGTGAATAGCCTTTCGTTGGAGTTTCGAGATGGATCTTTAGGCGACGTCGCCGATGGTGACAATTGGGCGAACCTCACCCAGGGTCAGTTTGTAATTCGCGCCTACAACAGCCAACTTACCGGCCTTGACGGCCTCAGAAATAAGTTTGCTTCTGGTAAGCATCTCGTTAATGGTGTCATGAATGTGCAGTTCGGTAATCTCATCGATGTCGTGCTTGCCCTGTTCGTGCGCGGCTAGCACGGTTGGGCGAATGCGGTCAACGAGATTGTGGATGAACTCACCCTGAGAATTGAGATTTCCCTCGATTGAGTTAATGGTGGCTCGAATGGCCCCACACTCGTCGTGGCCGAGCACCAGAATTACCGGCACTTCTAGAACCTCGACGGCGTATTCGAGTGAGCCCAAAATTGTCTCCGCGATAACTTGCCCAGCATTTCTAACTACAAAGAAGTCACCGAGGCCAACATCGAAGATGATCTCAGCCGAAAGCCTAGAGTCGGCGCAGCCGAACAGCGCGGCATAGGGGCGCTGTCTCTCGGCAAGCGCCTCGCGTCGGTCAATGTCTTGACGCGGGTGAGCGAGGCTGCCAGAGACAAATCTTTGATTGCCATCGAGCATTGCCTGCCAGGCAGCGCGAGGAGTTGTTGGCCGGTTTGGGTCAGTAGCCATTAATTGCCTTCCAGAGCAGCTTGAACGCTAAGAGCTAGCGATTCAAAGTCTTGACTGGTGCCGGTGCCGTAGAGCAAAACTGCGTCCGGCTCATTATTTAGCACCATGATGAAGTCTTTCGTCTTCTTTGGGTTGCTTTGCTCTAGAGCCTCGTAGATGGTCCAGGTCGATTCGTCAATCGTCACAGATCCGGTTTCGGCAGTGTTTTTTAGTTCGAGCGCCAACCAGGTTGGGTTCACCCCGAAGGCCTGGGTCAGCCCAATGTACTGATTCTTGGGCCCGACAAAGCCGACATACCAAGTGGCAACGCCGTCGGTAGGTTTCGCTGACCAGCGTGCTGAGTTTGACCACCAGCCCTGCGGAAGTTGTGGAGCGACAATTTCTTTACCGCTCGAGATTTCCGCTTCCATGGCAATTGAAGTGAAGTCCACTGGTTGAATGCGGTTGCTGTCATCTCGAGGCACGATGAGAATGAGCACTAAGACGATTCCGAGGCTTGCGCCTAGGGACAGAGCTAGGTTAATGACAGTTTGCTTGGCTCTTCTTTTTGCCGCTGCGTCTGATGGGGCGTTGCTCATGCGTCGCTCTTTTTGGTCTTGATTGCGTCGTCTAGTCTTTTGCGCGCGCCAGTTAGCCACGCTTCACACTGATTGGCCAACGCTTCGCCGCGCTCCCATAGCGAAAGGGAAGCCTCCAGGGATACCGAGCCCTGTTCTAGCTCGGCAACGACCTTGATTAGCTCATCGCGGGCTTGCTCGTAGCTCATTTTGGCTACGTCATCATTTGCCGCTGGCTTCGCGGTCTTCTTCTCTTCGCTCATTCTGTCTCCCAGTCTATTTCGTGGCGGTAGCGCGCTGCCTTAATCGGCGGTTGCCTGTAGTTCGCCCTTGGCTAAACGCAGACTTAATTTTTGCCCGCTCTTCACCTTGGTCGGGTCAGAAATCACATGGCCATCCGCGTCTCTAACCACCGAATAACCTCGATCGAGAGTTGACTGTGGTGAAAGCGACCTGACTTGCTGCCGCAGGTGACCCAGCGATACAAATTCTCGGTCGATTTGCTGGCCAAGTCGGTCTCGCATAGTCATCAGCCAGCGGTCGATATCGGTGGCGCGCTCATCGATGAAGGTAAAGGGGTTTGCCAAAATCGGACGGTTTCTGAATTGAGCAATCAGCTCAGTTTGGTTGCCTACGAAAGTGTCAACTCGCAGAAATATTCTTTGGCGAAGCTGCGCAATCTTGTGATGCTCTTCAGCCACATCGGGAACCACTCGTTTTGCAGCGTCGGTGGGGGTGGAGGCGCGAAGGTCGGCAACGTCGTCTAATACCGGGCGGTCATTTTCGTGGCCGATGGCAGAGACAATCGGGGTTTTTGCGGTTGCCGCAGTTCGAACCAGAGCCTCATCGCTGAAGACCATCAGATCCAAGAATGAACCTCCGCCGCGGGCGACAATAATTACGTCTACTTCTGGGTCGGCATCTAGCTCTTGCAGGGCCGCGATGATTTCAAGAGCGGCTTTTTCACCCTGAACTAGCGTGTGAATCACTCGAAATTGAACATCCGGCCAGCGAAGGCGCGCATTTTGCAAAACGTCTTTTTCGGCATCGGAGTCTTTGCCGGTGATTAGGCCGATTTTGTTCGGCAGAAATGGCAGTGGCTGCTTGCGCTCGATTGAGGTCAGGCCCTCAAGCGTTAACTTTGCTCTGAGTCTTTCGATTCGCTCGAGCAATTCGCCAAGCCCGACCTTGCGAATTTCAACCACCTGCATGGTGAGCTTGCCGCCCTTGGGCCAAAATGCGGGCTTGATAAGCGCCACAACTCTGTCGCCTTGTTTAAGGTCTTTATCGATCTTGGCAACGTTCCAAGAGTGAATCGAGACCGAATTCTCAAGTTGAAGGTCTCGAAGTTCGCCAAACATGCTGGTTGGCCCAATTTTTATCTGGGCGAGCTCGCCTTCAATCCAAAGCAGGCCTAGCCTGTCAATCCAGTCTTTGAGCGTGGATGACAGTCGAGAAACTGGCCAAGGAGATTGTTCGGAGCTCACTTTTGAGGCAGCGTCGAAGGTGTCTTCGTTCATCCGTGCTCCCATCAATGTTGCACCCAGGGTTATCGACAGCCTTCGCTTATCATTGATGGGTGACTGACATCCAGAATACCGCCAGCTTGAGCCCCCAGACTTCTTCAAAGAAGGTTCTGTTAGCAGCACCTAGAGGCTATTGCGCCGGTGTTGACCGAGCTGTGATTGCAGTTGAGAAAGCACTAGACCACTACGGTTCGCCGGTTTATGTTCGCAAGCAAATTGTGCACAACAAACACGTGGTTTCTTCGCTTGAAAACCGCGGAGCAATTTTTGTTGATGAAGTCGATGAGGTTCCAATCGGATCGGTGTTGGTATTTTCAGCCCACGGAGTCTCACCTGCCGTGGTGGCTGCCGCTGCGGCCCGTGACCTAAACACCATCGATGCCACCTGCCCGCTGGTTACCAAGGTGCACCGTGAAGTTCAAAGATTTGCCGCTGAAGACTATGACATTTTGCTGATCGGACACGAAGGTCACGAAGAGGTTGAAGGAACCGCTGGCCAAGCACCGGATCTAGTTCAAATCGTTGATGGCGACCAAAGCAACATCGAGGCTCGTGTTCGCGATCCTAAGAAGCTCATTTGGTTGTCTCAGACCACTCTTTCGGTTGATGAAACCATGGAGACGGTGTTGAAACTTCGCGAAAAGTATCCAACCCTTCAGAACCCGCCTAGCGATGACATCTGCTACGCCACTCAGAACCGCCAGGTAGCCATTAAAAAAGTAGGTGCTTCCTCAGACCTAGTGATTGTGGTTGGTTCGGCCAATTCCTCGAACACTGTTCGTCTTGTTGAGGTTGCACTTGAGGCTGGCGCCAAAGCCGCCTACCGCGTGGATTTCGCGAGTGAAATTCAAGAGTCATGGTTCGATGGCGTCGAAACTGTCGGCGTCACATCGGGTGCTTCGGTGCCTGAAGAGCTTGTTGATGGTGTGCTCGAATATCTTGCCCAGCGCGAATTTGGCGATGTTAGAACTGTTCAAACCGCCGAAGAAGACATTCAGTTCTCACTGCCTGCTGAGTTGCGCAAAGAGCTCAAGGCTGCCGGCACCGACGTCAACAATAAAATCAAACGCTAAGCGCCGAAATCGGTTTCTTTCACTAGCTGGCCTTCGCGGTTGAACGTTTTCCAGATTCCAATTTGGCGTTCGTGATCGAACGAGCCGCTGCGCATAAGTGAGCCGTCCTTGCGAAAGAACTGCCAAAATCCGTGCATTTTGCCATCGGAATACTCGCCCTTAAAGCGAGGAAGCCCGCTCTCATAGAACGGGCTTCTCGAATTCATAGCTAAACGCTACAACTTGTTTGTTGATTTATAGCGACATTGATTTGCCGGCAGAGCCAAGCTGCTTTGCAGTCTCGACAACGCGAACCGACATAGCTGCCTCGGCAACCTTGCCCCAGGCGCGTGGGTCGTAGAACTTCTTGTTGCCAACTTCGCCGTCGATCTTGAGAACGCCGTCGTAGTTACTGAACATGTGGCCTGCAACGCCACGGGTAAACGCGTATTGCAAGTCGGTGTCGATGTTCATCTTGATGACACCGTGACGAACAGCCTCTTCGATTTCGGCTGTGGTTGAACCGGAACCACCGTGGAAGACGAGGTCGAATGGGTTGGTCTTGCCATATTTGGCGCCAACCGCTGCCTGAATTTCACCAAGCAGTTCTGGGCGAAGTTTTACGTTGCCTGGCTTGTAAACGCCGTGCACGTTGCCGAAGGTTAGAGCAACCATGTAGCGACCGTTTTCGCCTAGGCCAAGGGCCTCAGCGGTTGCTAGGCCATCTTCAGGGGTGGTGTAAAGG
>JBEDKW010000043.1:0-5722 GCA_041171945.1 Actinomycetota bacterium | reverse complement strand
GGTTCACCTTGGAAGCCATGCTTCAATTGCGGGCAGCCGGAAAAACTGTTGCGCAGCAGAGACTTGCCATCAACCATGTTTTGAATGACATTACCGTTTCGGTAAATCGTGGCGGCGGCTACTTATTTGACGCTTCGAAAAAATTCAAGCCAGGCCTAGCCGGCAAGTTTCTGTTCACCGGTGTCGCTCTCAGAGTTGCGAATGGTCCGACTAAAAACAATGTGGCAAGTCTTTTGCGAAAGGCAATCTCAGCCGACGGCACCATCGTGGGCTCAGAGGGAAACACCTATGACTATGCCTGGGTGATTCTTGGCCTGAAAGCATTAAACACAGCAAAAGACACTGCCCTCGCAAATCGGGTGGCCTTGAAATTGAGCAGCATGGCTCTAGCTGACGGAGGGTTTGGCTTTGACCGCAATGCAGCCACCTCAACCAGCTCTGCCGACTCAACCGGCATCGCGCTGCAAGCCCTAGTAGCTAGCAAGGCCGATGGTTCAGCAACGGAACGAGCGGCAAAACTTAAAGCGATTCGGTTGTCCTCAAGCTACCTAACCAAAACAGACGTAGACGACAACCACTGGCAAGCATTTGGCGACATCGATGTAAATGGAACCGCCTATGCCGCGATGGGACTAAAAGCAGCCGGAGTGAACAAAGCGCAGGTGGCCAAGTATTCAACTTGGCTCAAGAGCAGGCTGGCAACCGACGGCAAAGGTTTTGTCACCCCATGGTCAAGTGGGGCCGGTGACACTTTTGCCACCGCGCAGTCGTATGTGCCACTGGTCGGCTTGAGTTATCTCGATCTGATGAAGAAGTAGTTCTTGCGTTTTAGCCTTCGAAAAGTTCTGCTCGGCCTAATCGCACTGGTTGTGATTGGGGGGTTCTTCAGCGGTTTGAATTTCCAAAACGCCGGCCCTGAGGCTGATCCGAGAATGGCTCAGGAAGGCTCTCCCGATACTGGCCCAGTAACCCTGGTAGTCGACTTTGGCCCAGAGTCTGGTCTTGAACCAATAATTCGCCGGGTCGAGAGTTTTGGCGGCACCGGCTGGGAGTTATTTGCTGCTGCTGGTGTCTCGGTTGAAGGAACAGCTGAATTTCCAACGGGCTTCATCTGCCGGATTGCCGAGCACCCCGAACGCGAAAAACAAGACTGTCTCGACACCCCCCAATTTTCTGAAGGTTCCTGGGCTTATTTTGTGACCAACTCAAAGTTGGGTTCGGGCTGGCTCCTCAGCGGTGCCGGTGCATCAACTCATCAACCTGAATGCGGAGGGTACGAGGGCTGGCTGTGGGTGGCCCCTGGTCAATCGAGTGGGCAAAAATTGCCTAGCGTTGAAGCCCGCCCAGAATCCTGCAAAGGCTAGAAATGGTGGCGTTAGGCAGGTTCAAAGCGAGTCGGGTGCAACCCGGTTCTTGGTGGCTATTGGGCTTGAGCCTTGCAATCGCAGCAAGCCTTTCAACTAACCCCTTGGTTTTGCTGGGTCTAGCCGCCGCCTGCGTGACCATAATCGCTGTTGCCCGAGATAAGTCGGCCCCGTGGTCCAACTCTTTGAAGTTTTATTTGTTGCTGGCCTCAGCAGTGGTCCTCTTGAGGCTGGCATTCAGGGTTATTTTCAACTTTTCGGCTTTTGAAGGACCCGCGTTATTTGAATTGCCAGCTCTCACCCTCGATCTAGGCTTTGGTACCCCGGTTTCGCTCTTTGGCAGGGTGAGTAGCGCATCGATGCAAGCAGCGCTTAGCGATGGGTTGAGGCTGGCCGCAATTATTTTGAGCATTGGCTTAGCGAACTCGCTGGCCAACCCTAGAAAACTCCTAAAATCAACACCGGCCGCGCTCTACGAAATTGCAACCGCGGTTTCAGTGGCCATTAACCTTGCCCCGCAGCTTATCGAGAGCCTTCAGCGAGTGCGGCGAGCTCGCTCACTTCGCGGCAGGTCAAGTGGTTTGGGCGCCCTGGCGGGTATTGTTATCCCAGCCCTAGAAGACACCATCGACAAGTCTTTGTCTCTTGCTGCCAGCATGGATTCACGAGGGTTTGGGCGCCGAGGAACCATGAGCAATTCATCGGTGAGAGCCGCCAGAACCTTTACCCTTTTGGCAATCTGCCTTGTTCTGATCGGGAGTTATCTTCTTTTGACGGTTGGAACAGCATTGCTGACTGCGATTAGTTGCATTGGCTTTGGGCTTGCTTTTCTTGCGCTGGCAACTTGGCTGACCTCTAAACGCAGCAACCGCACCCGCTACAACAAACAGCCCTGGGCCAGCCAGGATTTTTTCGTCTTAGGTTGTGGCTTAGCAATTGTGGTCGCTGCAGTGGTTGGGTTGGGTATTTAGTTGCTGAAAATAACGGACCTCACCTTTAGCTACTCGGGAGCCGAGTCGCCGACTCTCAATAGAGTGAATCTGCAATTTTTACCAGGTGAACTGGCTCTGATCTGTGGGCCAACCGGTAGCGGCAAGTCAACGCTTCTGAGGACAATCAATGGGCTTGCACCACATTTCACCGGAGGAAATCTTCGAGGTCGAATTGAGGTGGGCAGCCAAGACATCACCGGAAAAATGCCGCACGAGAGCGCTCACCTAATTGGCTCTGTGGGTCAACAGCCAGAACACAGTTTTGTTGCTGACACAGTTGAGGATGAACTTGCCTACGGCCTCGAGCAAATGGGCGTCTCCCCCGCGCAGATGTCGTTGCGAGTTCGCAACATTGCCGAGCAATTTGGGCTGGAGAGCCTTCTTGCGACGCCCTTGGCTAACCTGTCCGGCGGGCAGAAGCAGCGGGTATCAGTTGGCGCTGCGATAGCCGCCGGCCAAAGAATTCTCTTGCTAGATGAGCCCACCTCGGCGCTCGATGAGGTGGCAAGCGCCGAGACCATAAAAATGCTGAGGCGATTAAGCAAAGAGCAGGGCATCACCATCTTGATCGCAGAGCACCGAATTGATCGGCTCCTTGAACAAGTGGATTCAGTTGTGGTGGTAAACGGCGACGCTTCGGTCTCTAAAACTTCGAGCTCCGTAGCACTGCGTTCGAATCAGTGGTTGGCAAGTCGTCATCTCGAGAGGTTTAGCCCCGAAACAAAACCCGGAACTGAGGTGAGTCTGGAGGTTCGGGACCTGAAGGTGGTCTACCCAGACTCAACTGCCCTAAATTCTGTTTCCCTGAAGCTGCACACCGGAGAAATATTGGGGGTAGTTGGCCCAAATGGCTCTGGAAAATCAACTCTTCTATGGGCTATCCAAGGAAGCGGGCACCGGACCAGCGGGTTGGTCGAAACTAAGTTCGGAGACCCCGCCAAGCTAAAGCCTGCCGCTCGCCTTGGCTTAATCACGCTGGTGCCCCAAGAAGCTTCCGATCTGCTCTTTCTCAACACCCTCGGCGATGAGCTCAGCGAATCAGATCATTTCGCGAAGGTAGCGCCGAGCACCACGGCCAGGGCCTTTAGTGCTCTTACTGGCCGAGTGAACCCAACCCTGCATCCGCGAGATTTGTCATCCGGGCAGCAGTTGGCGCTTGTGCTTGCTTTGCAGTTGGTCAAGGATGCGGCGATAGTTTTGCTGGATGAGCCAACGCGAGGTTTGGATTATGCCGCGAAGCGACACCTGGTTCGGCAACTCTTGCAACTTAGAGGCGAGGGCAAGAGCATTCTCATTGCAACGCACGATCGTGAGTTTTTGTCTCAGCTGGCCGACCGAATTATCGAACTTGAAGATGGCCACTTAGTCGGTGCGACGTGATGACCGCTTATCGACAATCAATCTTTTCCAAGTCAATCATCTGGCTGGCGGCAGCAACTTCGCTGTTGATGTTTACCTGGCCATTATTTATCTCCAGCGGTATTCAAAATGAAGCGATTCTGGCCCAAAGCGTATTTATTGCCCTGATGCCGGTGATGTTGGCTCTCATACTGAGCGAATATGCCAGTGGTGGCATTGGCTCGAGGCAACTAGCCCTGCTTGGAGTTCTGACTGCACTAAATGCCGTGATCCGAATGCTGGGCGCCGGCACCGGCGGTGTAGAAACCGCCTTCTTCTTGATCATCATCGGAGCCTACGTTTTTGGCAGTGGCTTCGGTTTCATACTCGGGGCTACATCTCTATTGGTCTCTGCACTTCTGACCGGTGGCGTTGGCCCATGGTTGCCGTTCCAGATGATGGCCGCGGCTCTCATTGGCCTCGGCGCTGGGGCACTGCCCAAATTCTCGGGGCAATCACCGCGAAGAAAATCGCTTGAACTTGCTACGTTGGCTGGTTACGGCATAGTGGGCAGTTTTGTTTACGGTGCACTGATGACGCTCTGGAACTGGCCGTACCTTGCTGGCGCAGGGTCATCCGTGTCTTACCTAGCTGGAGCTGGACCGGTAGAGAATCTCACACGATTCATTCAATATGAGGTGCTCACCGGCGGGTTGCTCTGGGATTTAGGAAGAGCAGTCACAACCACAGTTTTGATCTACTTAACTGCGCCAGCCCTGCTAGCCACTCTAAGAAGAGCCGCCAGCAGGGCTGGGTTCGAAAAACTTTAGAACTAGAAAATCGGCAGAGTAACTAGTGCCTGAAGAACGATTGCAAATACGGCGATGAGGAACATCTGGGTGTTGACTTTCCAGGTGTACTTAGCTTCGCCGCGAACTAGGTGCATGATGAAGGCAACGAGCATGGTCAAGGCAAGGCCCGCACCAGCAAGAATTCCGACAAACTGAGCCCACTCAAAGCCCGGCAGTGTGTAGGCGGTGATTGGTGCTAGAACCACACCGATGGCGCCTAGAAGCTCAAGCCAAGCAACAACGCGAACAATTCCAATTGGAAGGTTCTTGACCCAGCCCATGCCTGCTCCGAGAAGCGTTTCTTTTGATGCGCCGGCCTTGAACTTGCCTGCCTTCCAGAATCCAAGTGCGCTGAATACTGAGACAGCTAAGGCTGCGATTGCGATAACGATGTTCATGTTTATTGACCTTTGTTGAAAGTGTTGTAATGTCGCGGATTCGCGTTTACAGTAAGTAGTAAAGCATGGCTTGACTTATTTAGTCAAGTAGCCCTAGACAAAATGATGTTTGGGGCTGAAACAATTCTTTGCCCGTCTTCGAAAGTGAGGTGCTCAAATGGAAGTTAAAGCTCTGTGTGAGCGTCAAAACGATGGTTGGCTAGTGGCTGTGCCCGAGCTTGACAACTTCAGGATGACCTCAAAGCGTCTAGATAAGGCAACTGAGCAGATCAAGTTGCTCGCCGCCAGACTAACCGGCACCGAAAAGTGCAAAATCGTGGTGAAGGTTGAAGCAGTGATGCCAGGCATCATTTGCGACATCGAGGCTGCCCAGCAAAAAATGACCCTAGCTACTCGCCTTCAAGAAGAGGCCTCAGCCGAGATTCGCAACGTGGTCGGTCGCATGCGCGACGAAGGCCTCACCATGCGAGACATCGCCGTGCTACTTGGCGTCACTCCCCAGAGAGTTGCCCAGCTCGCACCGTGCAGCGAAGAATCGCTAAGCGCCTAAGCTTTCCAGACCCGCAGGCGCCAGCCGCGGAGCATTGCGAGAATTCGCAGACCAATAATCCCGGTTGAACCAATTGCCACGGCAGACCAGTCTTCGAATCCAAGTGCATTTAGCCCAACGACCACCCACCCGCCGAGAAATGCCAAGACCGCGTATGGCTGATGGTCATTGAAGGCTCGAGGGATTTCGTTAACCACAACATCGCGCAAGACCCCGCCAAACACCGCGG
>JBEDKW010000042.1:0-5733 GCA_041171945.1 Actinomycetota bacterium | reverse complement strand
GTCAAAGGTTATGCCGGTCAAGCACACCCTCGCCGAGTTCACCGACGCGATGGCTGCCGACGCAGCAACCCGCTTTGGGTTTGCAAACTCGACCAGCGACTGGAAGAGCATCATTGACAACCCAGACATCGACTTGGTCGACATCGCCACCCCAAACAACTCACACGCAGAGATCGCAATCGCCGCTCTAGCAGCCGGCAAGCACGTCATCTGCGAGAAGCCACTTGCCCGCACCGTCGAAGAAGCAGCTGCCATGTATGAAGCAGCTCGCAAGTCGAGTTCGGTCAACATGGTTGCCTTTAACTACCGCCGCACTCCAGCTGTGGCCCTAGCCAAGAAGTACATCGAAGACGGCTCAATCGGCCGCATCATCAACTTCCGTGCCACCTATCTTCAAGACTGGTCGGCCGACCCTAACTCTCCGCTTTCATGGCGCTTCCAGAAGTCTGTTGCCGGTTCTGGCGCCGTAGGTGACATCCTGACCCACGTTCTAGACTTGGCTCGCTACCTAGCCGGCGAAGTCACCGAAGTTTCGGCCATGACCAACCACATCATCACCGAACGCCCGCTCCAGCAGTCAGGTTCTGACTCACTGGGCAACTCAAAGGGTGGCGCAGATGCTCCAAAGGGTGCCGTTGACGTCGAGGATGAGGTCCTTTCGCTCCTAAAGTTCGCCAACGGAGCCATCGGTTCGGTTGAGGCAACCCGCAACGCCTGGGGCCGCAACAACTTCATCACCCTTGAGATCCACGGCACCGAGGGCTCAATCGCTTTCAACTATGAGAACCGCGACCACCTCGAGGTTTGCTTCAAGTCTGACGAGGGCGACCGCCGCGGTTTCCGCACCGTTTACACCGGCCCTAACCACCCGAACGGTGGCGCTCTGTGGCCTATCCCGGCTCTCGGAATTGGCTATGGCGAGACCAAGATCATCGAAGCTCACGACCTATTCACCGCTATTGCCGGTGGTGAGCCAGTGCGCCCAGACTTCGGCGATGGCTACCAGGTGGCCCTCATCGATGACGCGATTCTTCGCTCGGCAGAGTCTGGCCAGTGGGTCAAGGTTCCCCAGCTCGACCGTGCAACCGGCAAGGTTTCGGTCTAATGTCAATCGAGCTTGCCAACGCCATCGATATGCGGGGGATTGAAAAATCCTTCGGCTCTAACCCGGTTCTAAAGAACGTGGACTTCTCAGTGAAGGTTGGAGAAGTTCACGCCCTTGCCGGTGAAAATGGCGCAGGCAAGTCAACCCTGATGAAGATTCTTCAGGGCGTATATGGCAAGGATGCCGGCACGATTCAAGTGGCCGGCAAGGATGTTGAGATCACCGACACCTTCGCTGCCCGCAAGGCCGGCGTTGGCATGGTGTTCCAAGAGTTTTCGCTGATTCCAACCCTGACCGTTGCCCAGAACATCTTCTTGACCAACGAACCGACCAAGTATGGCTTGATCAGCGACTCGAAGGCCAAAGTGATGGCCGCCGAGTTGTTCGAAGAGATGCAGGTTTCGGTTGACCCATCGGCAACCGTCGAGCACCTCCCGACCGCGTTGTGGCAGCTGACCGAGATCGCCAAGGCCCTGGCCCAAAACGCCAAGGTTCTCATCATGGATGAGCCGACCGCGTCACTGGCCAAGCACGAGGCCGAGGCTCTGTTTGCTCTGATTGAGCGACTAAAGGCCAAGGGCATCGCGATTGTTTACATCTCGCACCGCATGGATGAGGTCTATCGCATTGCCGACCGCATCACAGTGTTGCGCGACGGCGTTCGAGTGCTGACCGAGTCACTCAAAGACCTAACCCCGGTTCAAATCGTCGAAGCAATCGTTGGCCGCAAGGCCGCAGCTCACCTCGAGCACCTCGATCGCTCAGACAAAATCACCAACGAGGTGGTGCTTGAGGTCGACAACCTGAGTTCGGGCACCAAGCTAAATGGTGTTTCGTTTAGTGTGAAGAAGGGTGAAATCCTTGGTCTCGCCGGCCTAATGGGCTCCGGTCGAACCGAGCTGGTCAACACCATCTTCGGTGTCACCAAGGCAGACACCGGAACCATCAAGATCAACGGCATCGTGACCAACATCTCATCGCCTCGCGAGGCAATCAAGAACCGCATCGCACTGATTCCTGAAGACCGTCGCTCACAGGGCCTCGTTCTCGACCACCCGGTCACCGAAAACCTGACCCTGCCAATTCTTGACTCACTCAAATCAAACGGCCTGCTTTCAAACAAGAAGATCTTGGCAAAGAGCCAAGAAATCATCGACCTGTTTGCGGTCAAGGCGGCGCAGCCGTCCATCCGGGTTGGTTCGCTTTCGGGCGGAAACCAGCAGAAGGTCGTGATCGGCAAGTGGCTGGCCACCGATCCTTCGCTTCTGATGATGGATGAGCCGACCGCCGGCGTCGACATCGGCACCAAAAGCGAGATCTTGGACCTGGTTCGAGCCATCGCAGACAGTGGCAAATCGGTGATTCTGATCTCTTCTGAGCTGCCAGAGCTTCTGGCGGTTTCAGACCGGGTGATAGTGCTCAAGGATGGCCGAGTCTTGAAGACCCTGAACCGCAACGAAATTCCAACTGAAGAATTCCTCCAACTTGAAATCCAAGGAGCCAACTAATGACCAAGTCACCTTTCGCGCCAGCATTCGATTTGCTGAAGCGCTTTGAATGGCAAAAGAACATCATTTACATCGGCTTCGTTGCCGTGTTCGTCTTGTTCGCAATCACCCTTGGTGATTCTGGGTTCACCCAACCGAACAATCTGCTGAACATCTTCAGACAGGTTGCAACCATCTCGATCATGGCCGTTGCGATGACCTTCGTGATCGCCGCCGCCGAGATTGACCTGAGCATTGGTTCGGTCGCCGGTCTTGCATCGGTGGTCACCGCGATGACCTTGAACAGCTTCGGTTTGATTCCGGGCATCCTTGCCGGTTTGCTAGTGGGTGCCGTCGCCGGTGCCATCAGTGGTGGCCTGGTCGCTTGGCTAAAAGTGCCGTCATTCCTTGTGACCTTGGGCATGCTCGGCCTCGTCGTTGGCGTTGCCCGTTGGATCACGGCTTCGGCTCCGGTGCCAATTCAAGACATGAACTACGTTGCCATCTTCGGTGGCGGCGAGTTCGGCCCGATTCCTGGCTTGCTTGTGTGGGCGATCCTGATCGTGGCTGCCGGAGCAGTTGTGATGAACAAAACCAAGTTTGGCCGTCACGTTCGAGCCACCGGCGGAAACCTCGTTGCCGCTGGCTACACCGGCGTGAACACCGCCAAGGTCAAGTTCATGGTTCTGCTGATGTCGGGTGTCTTCGCGGCATTCGCCGGAATGCTCTATGCCGGCCGCCTACAGTCTGGCCGATTCCAGTGGGGAACCGGCGATGAGCTTTCGGTCATCGCAGCCGTAATCCTCGGTGGCACAAGCCTGTTCGGTGGTCGCGGCCAGGTAATCGGTTCGCTATTCGGCGCACTCTTCGTCGGTCTGATCAACAACGGTTTGATTCTTGCCGGCTTGGATGTCAGCCAGCAGCAGGTGGTTCGCGGCGCGATCATTATCCTTGCAGTTGCATTGTCAAGAAAGAAGTAGACCGATGCAGAACTCTCTTCGAGCCGGTGTGATCGGCTCTGGCTTCATGGCAGGCGTGCACACCCGCGCCATCAGGGATTCCGGGCACCAGGTCGTTGCAATAGCAAGCTCTTCGGCAGATTCGGCGGCTCGCGCGGCCGATGAACTGAACGTCTCGGCATCCTTTGACACCTGGCAGGCCATGGTTGCCTCCAATAATATTGACGTGATTCACGTATGCACACCAAACGAGTTTCACGCCGAGATGGCTATCGCGGCAGCAAAGGCTGGCAAGCACATCGTCTGCGAGAAGCCGATATCGGTCAGCCGCGAAGAGGCGCTTGAAATGCAAGCCGAGGTTCAGGCCTCGGGTGTTGGTTTTGCTATTCCGTTTGCCTACCGCTTCTACCCGGTGGTTCGCGAGATCCGCTCGCGCATCGCTGCCGGTGAGGCTGGCCCGATCCACCTCATGCACGGTGTCTATTTGCAAGACTGGCTCGCTTCGCCAAACTCGAATAACTGGCGAGTCGACTCTGTGGCCGGCGGCTCATCACGCGCCTTCGCAGACATCGGCACCCACTGGTGCGACCTCATGGAGTTTGTTTCGGGCGACCGAATCACCTCGCTGATGGCAAACACCTCGACCGCCTATGACACTCGCGGTGGCAAGCAGGTGCTCACCGAAGACATCGCAACCATAATGTTTGAGACCGAGAGTGGCGCGGCCGGTTCGCTGACTGCCAGCCAGGTTTCATTCGGTCGCAAAAACCGCTTGCAAGTCGAATTCGACGGCTCGCAAGAGTCATACACGTTTAATCAGGAACAGCCAGACTCGTTCTTGATTGGCGGTCAAAGCTCGAACCAGATCGTGATGCAGGGCCAGGAAACCTTGACTTCCTTGGATGCAAAGCGCCTTTCGAGAGTGCCGGCCGGCCACCCCCAGGGATATCAGGATGCCTTCAACGCATTCGTCGCAGATGCTTATGCTAGTTTTCAGGGCCAAGCTCGAGAAGGTGTTCCTGGATTGGCCGACGGCCTGCGCTCGGCAGCTCTAATCGAAGCAGTTTTAGAGTCGGCTGCCTCACGTGCGTGGGTTGCTGTGAAAACCGAAGCCCTGGCCGCTCGCTAGTGAGATTGCTCGCAAAGGAGATTCAAAGATGACACGCCCAGTAACGCTTTTCACCGGCCAGTGGGCCGACCTGAGGCTCGAAGAAGTTGCCAAGCTCGCTAGCGAGTGGGGGTATGACGGCCTCGAGATCGCCTGCAGCGGTGAGCACTTAGATGTCGAGCGCGCAGCCACGGACCCGGCTTATGTTGCCGAGCGTCTTGCGATTCTCGAGCGCTACAACCTAAAGCTCTTTGCAATCTCGAACCACCTCACCGGGCAGGCGGTTTGCGACAACCCAATCGACTTCCGTCATCAGGGCATTCTCAGCTCGAAGATCTGGGGCGATGGCGAGGCCGAGGGCGTGCGCACCCGTGCCGCCGCCGAACTGAAGCAGACAGCGGTCGCCGCTCGCAACATGGGCGTGGACACCGTGGTTGGCTTTACCGGCTCTTCGATTTGGCAGTATGTTGCGATGTTCCCACCGGTTTCGGCCGAGGTCATCGAGGCGGGATATGAAGACTTCGCCAAGCGCTGGAACCCGATTATGGATGTCTATGACTCAGAGGGCGTGAAGTTCGCGCTGGAGGTTCACCCATCCGAGATAGCCTACGACTACTACACAACCGTGAAGACTTTGAAGGCCATCGATAACCGCGCGGCTTTTGGTTTGAACTGGGATCCAAGCCACATGCACTGGCAAGACATCGACCCGGTGAACTTCATCCTCGATTTTGCCGACCGCATCTATCACGTTGACTGCAAAGACACTTTTGTGCGCAAAAACGATGGCCGCGTTGGCCGCCTCGGTTCACACCTGGCCTGGGATGACCCTCAGCGCGGCTGGACATTTGTTTCAACTGGTCGGGGCCAGATTGATTGGGAATCATCGTTCCGCGCACTGAACTCAATTGGTTATGACGGCCCTATATCGGTTGAGTGGGAAGACGCCGGGATGGATCGCCTACACGGTGCTAAAGAAGCCCTCGGTTTCGTGCGATCGCTGCTCTGGGATCTTCCAGAAAGCTCGTTTGATTCTGCCTTCAAACAAGTTAAATAATTCAGGAGCGTAAATAG
>JBEDKW010000041.1:0-5755 GCA_041171945.1 Actinomycetota bacterium | reverse complement strand
GTTTACGACAGCTATCGCGGTGTGGTTACCTACGTGCGCGTCATCGATGGCCACCTGGCACCGCGTGAGCAAATTCAGATGATGTCAACCCGTGCGGTTCACGAAGCCCTGGAAATCGGCGTTACTTCGCCAGAGCCGGAGCCAACCAAAGGCCTTGGCGTCGGCGAGGTGGGGTACCTAATCACCGGCGTGAAAGACGTTCGCCAGTCAAAGGTGGGCGACACCATCACCACGAAGTTGAGGCCTGCGACCGTTGCACTCAAGGGTTATGCAGACCCGAAGCCAATGGTGTTTTCGGGCGTTTACCCAATCGACGGCAGTGACTACCCAGTGCTCCGCGATGCTCTAGACAAATTGAAGCTCTCAGATGCTGCCTTGGTTTACGAACCAGAAACATCGGTGGCACTTGGTTTCGGTTTCCGTGTCGGTTTCCTTGGTCTTCTGCACCTAGAAATCGTGACCGAACGTCTAGAGCGCGAGTTTGGCCTAGACCTAATCGCTACCGCCCCATCTGTGGTCTACGAAGTAACTCTTGAAAATAATTCAACTGTCACCGTGACTAACCCGAGCGAGTTTCCGATTGGCAAAATCAAGAAGATTCTTGAGCCGATTGTTCGCGCCACAATTTTGAGCCCTAAAGACTACGTCGGCACCATCATGGAGCTGTGCCAGTCTCGTCGCGGCACGATGATTGACATGCAGTACATCGGTGAAGACCGGGTTCAACTTCGCTACACCCTTCCACTTGCCGAAATTGTCTTCGACTTCTTCGACCAACTGAAGAGCAAGACCGCCGGCTATGGATCACTTGACTACGAAGAGATTGGCCTTGAAGAGGGCGACCTCGTGAAGGTTGACCTACTGCTTCAAGGTGAGCAGGTGGATGCTTTCAGCGCCATCGTTCACAAAGACAAGGCCTACTCCTACGGAGTCTTGATCACCCAAAAGCTCAGCAAGTTGATTCCTCGTCAGCAATTTGAGGTGCCGATTCAAGCAGCCATTGGTGCTCGAATCATTGCACGTGAGTCGGTTCGGGCCGTTCGCAAGGATGTTCTAGCTAAGTGCTACGGTGGCGACATTTCTCGAAAGCGCAAGCTGCTCGAAAAGCAAAAAGAGGGAAAGAAGCGCATGAAGACCATCGGTCGCGTTGAGGTTCCTCAAGAGGCATTCATCGCTGCGCTTTCGACCGACAGCGAGATTAAGGGCGAGAAGAAGGGCAAGTAAATGGCTGCCCCCTTGCCTCTTGGCGACCCAGCGCCCTCGAACGGCATGCTTCCTGAGCAGGCTATAAAGGGCAGCGACAGCAAAAGCTTTCACGCCTATGTGCACATCCCTTTTTGCCAGGTCATTTGCGGTTACTGCGATTTCAATACCTACACGGCCACCGATTTAGAGGGCGCCAGCCAGAGCACCTTCGCCGACGCACTTATTTCTGAGATTCGTTTCAGTCAAGTGGCTTTAGAGAACTCCGGTTTGCCAAAACGCCCACTCAAAACTGTCTTCTTCGGGGGCGGAACACCAACGCAATTGCCTGCGGCTGATCTTGTTCGCATCTTGGCTGTTCTTCGAGAAGTCTTTGACATTCAAGAGACGGCCGAGATCACCACTGAGGCCAACCCCGACACAGTTGATGAGGCGTACCTTCAAGAACTGGCCGATGGCGGGTTTGGTCGTGTTTCGATCGGCATGCAATCGGCGGTTCCCGAGGTGTTGGCAACTTTGGAGCGAACCCATCAGCCCGAGAATGTGCCTGCCGTTATCGCAGCTGCTAAAGCGGTTGGCTTGGACACTTCAGTAGATCTTATTTATGGGGCACCTGGCGAGACGCTAGAACAGTGGCGCTCAAGTGTTGAGTCGGCAATTGCTCTAGACCCCGAACACATTTCGGCCTACGCACTCATTGTTGAAGAGGGCACCAAACTTGCCAGACAGATCAAGTCGGGAGCTCTCGAAGAGCCGGACGAAGATCTTCAGGCCGACAAATATGAACTGGCCGAGCAGTTGCTCTCGGCCGCTGGCTATGAGTGGTACGAAGTAAGCAACTGGGCCAAAGGCACCGATGTTGAAGGTGAAAATCGCTCGGCGCACAACTACACCTACTGGACAAGCCAGGATTGGTGGGGCTATGGCCCAGGAGCCCACTCGCACGTGGGCGGGGTTCGTTGGTGGAACGTGAAGCATCCGACAACCTACGCGGCAAAGCTACTCGCCGGCAATTCCCCGGCCGCTGGCCGTGAAACCCTTGACGACCGCACCCGTTTAGAAGAGCGCATTCTGCTTGAAATCCGAGTGCAAGACGGGCTGTCGATTGCACTCGCCAAGCAGGTCAGCAACGATGCCACAAATCTGATTGCTGGATTTATCGCTGACGGTCTAGTTGAGCCTGGCGCAGCAATCCGTGGAATCTTGAAGCTGACCCTGAAGGGTCGACTCTTGGCAGACTCGCTGGTGCGAGCCCTGTTGGCCTAGCCCTTTAGGAAGCGAATAGTTGCCGGGTATCGGTAGAACTCGCCCTGGCTTGCCTTATAGGCGGCCACAATGCGGAAGACTGTCCAATAAATTGGAAGCGCCCAAAGTATTGCCCAGCCAATAATGCTCAAAGCCAAAACGGCCGCGATAATCACCATGGTGATGCCGAAGTTTAGAGACTCACGCACGTGGTGAGTGATGAATGGACCCTTGCCCTTAAAGAGAAGGTAGCCAAGTAGGGGCGCAAAGAATTCGAAGACGATGGCAAGTGCGTGAACTAGCACAGCCCACATTTTTTCGGCTTCGGGCGTCATCGGGGCTTCGCTGGCATATGGGTTCGACATTTTCATGCCTTTCTCTCGTTTTCAGCCTACCTAATGGTCTATCCGGAAGGTAATATTGGCACTCTACAGGTTCGAGTGCCAAAGCTCGTTCTTGACTCATCCGAAGGAGGCGCGCGTGATACCAGATAGAAGCCTAGAAGTGCTTCGGGCCATCGTCTCTGACTACATTGCAACTCGCGAGCCGGTTGGGTCCAAATCTCTGGTTGAACGGCATTCGTTTGGGGTTTCGGCCGCGACTATTCGCAACGACATGGCGTTCCTCGAAGATGAAGATTTGATTCACGCGCCGCACACTTCGGCTGGTCGTGTTCCCACCGATAAGGGCTACCGTGTCTTCGTTGACCGGCTAAGCGAGGTTAAACCAATCAGCGCCGGTGAGCGTCAGGCGATTGAAACTTTCATGACCGGCAGCGCCGACCTCGATGAAACTCTTGGGCGCACCGTCAAGTTGCTCTCAACGCTGACCAATCAAGTGGCAATGGTTCAATACCCAACCCTCGGCAAGGCTTCAATTCGCCACATCGAACTCATCCCGGCCTCTGACACCAGAATTTTGATGGTTTTGATCACCGATAGTGGCCGAATTCAGCAACACGTCATAGAGCTAAACGAAAAATACGAAGAGGCAGTCATTGCTGAGGTTCGTGCCAAGCTCAATGCACTATTGATTGGTGTTGCCCTCAACCGAGTCGATGAGAAGACCAAGGGCTTTTCTCTTACTTTCGAGCCCGTGAGAAGAGCTGTTGTTGAACTTATTTTGCAGAATCTCCTCGAGCAGGTTGACGCCAATCGCCAGGAGAAAATAATCCTCGCTGGAACCTCGAATTTGGTTCGCCGAGAAGAAGATTTTCCGGGCAGCATTTCACCGGTGCTCGAGGCCATCGAGGAACAAATGGTGTTGCTGAAGCTAGTGACCGAAATGCAGGCCGAGCAGCACGGTGTGAGTCTTCGAATCGGTCGCGAGAACACTTTCGAGGGCCTCGCCAACGCATCCGTTGTGTTATCCGGCTACGAGAATCACGGCACCGAAATGGCCAAGCTCGGCGTCATCGGGCCCACCCGAATGGATTACTCATCGAACATTGCGGCCGTTCGAGCCGTTGCGAATTATTTGACCAAAGCACTAGGAAACTGAGGGGCCATTGGCTGACCACTACGAAGTACTCGGGCTTGCCAGAGACGCAAGCGCAGAACAGATTAAAAAGGCTTATCGCAAGCTAGCTCGCGAGTTACACCCGGATGTAAACCCAGATGCCGGCTCGGAAGAGAAATTCAAGTTAGTTACGCACGCCTATGAGGTTTTGAGCGATGCCGACTCTCGAAGAAGCTATGACAATGGGGGTCAAGATCCCTTTGGTGGCGCCGGCTTTGGTTTCGGTGACATTTTTGACACCTTCTTTGGTGGCGGAGGGGGCCAGCGTGGCCCTAAGTCGCGTCAGGAACGAGGCCAGGATGCACTCCTTCGGGTAGACCTCACTCTCGAAGAGGTTGTCTTTGGAGTAGCCAAGTCGATTGAGGTTGACACTGCCGTTCTCTGTGAGACCTGTTCGGGCTCTTGTTGCCGCCCGGGAACCTCTCCGGTTATGTGTGACATTTGTCGAGGCTCAGGCCAGATCCAGCGTCAAGTTCGCTCGCTCCTCGGCAACGTGGTGACCTCAGCTCCCTGTGGAACTTGCCGCGGCTATGGCCAAGTCATTCCAGAGCCCTGCCTCGACTGTCGCGGTCAAGGCCGCGTTCGCGCCCGTCGCAACATCGACCTGAACATCCCAGCCGGTGTTGAAGATGCACTTCGTTTGCAATTGTCGAATCAAGGGGAGGTCGGTTTTGCCGGTGGCCCGAATGGCGATCTTTATGTGGATATCGCAGTGAAGCCGCACGACACTTTCGGCCGTTCTGGCGACGACCTAACCTGCACCATTGAGGTTCCGTTGCACGATGCAGCGTTGGGTGCTCTCACCAAGATCGATACATTCGATGGTCAACTCGATGTTGAAATTCAGCCGGGTCAACAAACCGGCGACGTCATCATTCTCAAGGGCAAGGGTGTCGGTCACCTAAGAAATTCCGGACGCGGTGACCTTCGTGTTTCTATCCAAGTCACCACTCCAACAAAGCTAGATTCCAAGCAAAAAGAACTATTTCGGAGTCTTGCAAAATTGCGTAAAACCGATTCAATCAAGTTGGTCAAGCACACCTCCGGCTTCTTCGCCGGAAAGCGAAAGGCATAATCATGGTTGAACCGATGTTTAGAACTCACTTAGATAATCCAAAGCAAGGCGATTTGATCCTGCTGGCCGGTCCCGAAGGAAAGCACGCCGCTTCGGTTCGACGCATGCGAGTAGGCGAAGGCATTCAACTTGGCGATGGTCGCGGTCTTCGCGTCAGAGGAGAAGTTGCCGAGGTTGCCGCTAACTCTCTCAAGGTGCGGGTTGTTTCTGCGGTTCAAGAAGCGGAGCCGCTGAACAAGCTGACTTTGATTCAAGCCCTTGCTAAGGGTGACCGCGACGAACTTGCTGTTCAGGCGGCCACCGAACTAGGTGCCTGGTCGGTTATTCCATGGCAAGCGGATCGCTCGATTTCAAAGTGGGAAGGCCCGAAAATCACCAAGGGTGTTGGACGCTGGCAGACCATCGTCGGAGAGGCCACGAAGCAATCGCTGCGTTCTTTCGAGCCCGTTGTGCAGTCCCCGGTGTCATCAAAGCAACTCACCGAAATGGTCAAAGATTTTGAACAGGTTTTAGTGCTGGACCCAACAGCTGAGATTGGGCTTGGTTCACTCTCGCTTACCGCAAGCACAGTCGCAGTTATCGTTGGGCCCGAAGGCGGAATCAACGACAGTGAACTCGAGGAACTCGCAGCGGCAGGAGCGTTGAGGGTTCACACGGGCGAGCCAATCCTGCGCACTTCTACCGCGGGAATCGCTGCCATTGCTTTGCTACAGG
>JBEDKW010000040.1:0-5837 GCA_041171945.1 Actinomycetota bacterium | reverse complement strand
GCTTCGAGCCCTGGGCGTGAACATTGTGATCACCTACGGCATGACCGAAACCACCGGCGGCTTGGTCTATAACGGCACTCCGTTGGCTGGCGCAGAAGTGCAAATAAAGGATGGCCGCATTTGCCTGCGCGGCCCAATGCTTGCCAATGTGGCACTCGACTCAGATGGATTCTTTGTGACCAACGACGCAGGGGAGTTGGATGAATCCGGCCGCCTCTCAGTGCTTGGCCGAATTGACCGCGTGATTATTTCTGGCGGCATCAAAGTGTCGCTCGATCGAGTTGAGCAACTTTCGGCTTTGGTAGCGGGCGTGCAAGAAATTGCGGCCGCACCTCTGGCCGATGCCGAGTGGGGTCAGCGCATCGGCATTTGCTACGTGGGAAGCCCAGAAGTGGCAGACGACATTGCTCGCGCCTTGGCCGCCGACCTCGGGCCGTCCGGCAAGCCGGTTCGAGTTATCCGGGTAGATAAACTGCCTAGGTTGGCCAATGGCAAAAACGATCTTCAAGCAATTCAGAACCTATTCAAGGAGCACTAAATGGCAAAGAAAAAGACTTCTCTAAAGCTTTGGGTTGAGGGCGCCAGACTTCGCACTCTGCCGCTTGCCGTTGCGCCAATCGCTATTGGTTCGGGTGCTGCCGCATCGATTCAGTCTTTCGATCTTGGCCTTGCTCTGCTGGCGCTTTCGGTTGCGCTGTTTCTGCAAATCGGCGTGAACTACGCAAATGACTACTCGGATGGAATTCGCGGCACCGACGCTAAGAGAGTAGGGCCGTTGCGCCTAACCGGCTCAAAGTCGGTTCGCCCCGCTGCCGTGAAATTTGCTGCATTTCTATTCTTTGGGCTTGCCGCACTTGCTGGTTTAGCCATTGTTTTGCTCACTGGCTACTGGTGGTTCATCGGTGTTGGTGCGGTCTCGATTGTTGCGGCTTGGTTCTACACCGGCGGCAAAAACCCCTACGGTTATGCCGGTCTTGGCGAGATCGCAGTGTTTATTTTCTTTGGCATTGTGGCTACCTACGGCACCGCCTACATTCAAATCGGACACTTTGACGCACTGGCACTCATCGGTGGTGTGGCTGCTGGGTTCTTTGCCTCAGCGGTTCTCATGGTCAATAACATTCGCGACCTCGACCTCGACAAGCACGCCGGCAAGCGCACACTGGCCGTAAAGGTTGGCCGCAAGTGGGCCAAGGCAATCTACTTTGCGATGCTTTGGTTGCCGCTGGCTATCCTGGTTCCGATTCCGTTTGTTTACCCAGCCACCTTTTTTGCGTGGCTTTCAATATTCTTGGTTGTTCCAGCAACCCTGATTGTGGCAACCGCCAAGACCCCGAAAGAGTTGATCTTGGCACTCAAACTAACCAGCTTCGCAGCCCTGCTCTATGCCTTGCTGCTCGGTTGGGGCCTCGCCACGGTTAGTTTCGTTCTCTAAAACCCGCACAGCGTTTTCTGGGAGTTGACTGCTAGTTATCTGAATATGGGGATACCCCGGGGGGTATCATGCCAGACTCTGAATTGCACCCACTTGGGGGCCAAGAAAGAGGGTAACTAATGAACATCAAAAGAGTCACTACTTATTCAGCACTTGCCTTAGCCACCACACTAATTTTTGCCGGCTGCGCGCCAACCACCGATCTCGAGACCGCAACCCCAGAAGTTAGCGCTAGCGCATTGGCCACTGCCGAGGCAACTCCTTCGGCCGAAAGCACCGAGGCTGCGGCAACCGATGCCCCTGAGGCATCAACGAAGACCAGTTCGGCAGCCGAAACCGTGCGCCTTTTGACCTACCTAATCGAAGAAGAGAAGCTGGCCCACGACGTTTACCAGGCCATGTATGACATTTGGGGAGCCAGAGTTTTCGGCAACATCCTGAAGAGCGAAGAGACCCACCAGGGTCAGGTTCTCACGCTTCTAGCAAGCCGCGGCATTGATGACCCTAGGTCTGCAACCGAGGGCGTGTTTGTAAACAAGGATCTTCAGGCTCTTTATGACGACCTAATCGCCAAGGGTTCTAAGAGTGCGGTAGACGCCTATGAAGTCGGCGTCATGATCGAAGAGCTAGACATTAAGGACATCAGTGCGCAGTTGGCAACCGCCACCGACGCCGATGTAATTCTGACCCTAGAAAAGTTGCGTTCGGGTTCAGAGAACCACCTTCGCGCCTTCAACAACCAGCTCTAAAAAGCTAGCGCCTCGCGCGGTTTTTGAAGCCTAGGCTTTGTCGTCGATGATCTTGTTTTCGACATCCGAGTCTTTATCTTCGATGCCTTCAAGTTTGTTCTTGGTGGTTCGTTTGTAGATGGCCTCAGAAACCGCGTTGCGCTGCTTGCCGAAGAAGATGAGTGAAATCGACAGCGAAACCACTGCGGCAACCAATGCGGCGAAGAACGGGTCAAACCCGATGGCCAGCATGATTACCAGAATTGCAATAAAGATGCCTAGTCGAATGAGAATGTAGTTAATCCAAGGGTTCTTCATGGAATAAGTCTAAGTTTCAGGCTGGTTAGAGTTAACCAATGAAGTGGATCGTATTTGTAGTTGTGGCCGTGGGCATTTTTCTGGTGTTTTTCGCCGTCTATGCCATCACCAACCTGCTCGAAAAAAAGCGCCGCCCAAAAACTAAGACGCTGGCCCCGGATGACGACGCTAAATTCTTGCGTGATCTAGCCAAGAAGCTCAAAGATGATGAAGCGCCGAAGCCAGAGGCCACGCCCGCCCCTGAGGCAGAACCGAAGCCAGAGGCAGACGGCAACGAAAAACCAGATGACAAATAGTTCACCCGCCCAAGTTTTTTCAGCCAACCTGTTGGCAAGTTTTGCAAAAGCCGGTGTGACGAATTTCTTTTTGGCGCCCGGCGCTCGTTCACAGGCGTTGGCCATCGCAGCTGGCCAGTTAGCTCTCGCCAACAAAATCACCCTGCACGTTCGTTTAGACGAGCGAAGCATGGGGTTCACCGCGCTCGGTGCCGCTCTCGCTAGCGGTGAGCCATCGGTGCTAATCACCACTTCTGGCACCGCCGTGGCAAACCTGCACCCGGCAGTTTTAGAGGCTCACCACTCTGGCGTGCCACTAATTTTGCTAACCGCAGACCGCCCAGCAGAACTTCGTGGTGTTGGTGCCAACCAGACCACTAATCAGATTGGCATGTTTGCCGACGCAGTTCGTGAGTGCATCGATGTGGCTGCGCCGACTGGCGATGATGCCGAGGTTGCCTTGGCGGCCGAAATTGCCTCAAAAGCTATTGGCTTGGCCATGGGTTACACCGGCAACCAGCCTGGTCCGGTTCAGCTGAACCTAGCCTTCAGAGAGCCGCTCTCAGCTCTAGAGCCAAATGCCGCAAAACTCGACCCTCAAATTCAGTTACCCGAAATCTTTGAACCTCGCCCCGAGTTTGCGATGCTTTCAGCCCACCTCCCAACCGTTGTGGTGGCCGGAGCTGGTGCCGGCGAAGACGCCGTTGAACTAGCCGAGGCATTCGGTTGGCCACTGCTGGCCGAGCCTTCATCGGGGGCCAGACACGGTGCCAACGCCATCGTTGGCTACCGCCACATTCTTGAGAAGCAACCAGAACTTGCCGGTCAAATCGGCAGAGTCGTAGTTTTTGGCAAGCCCACCCTGAGTCGTTCGGTCATTCGACTTTTGTTCAACCCAGAAATTGAAGTTGTGGTCATCAGAAGCCCGGTCATGGGCCACTTCGATGTGTCGCGACGCGCTGCGCACATCGTTGATGAAATCACAGTGGATGACGAAGTTGAGTTTGAGTGGCTTGAGCAATGGCGCCTGGCCGACCATGAAATTGATCGTGGTTCAAGTTCAGCACTCGATCGTAAATCTTTAGTCGAGGCCGTTTGGAGTGCACTTGGCCCAGAAGACAAACTGGTGCTCGGTGCCTCACGTCTCATTCGCGAAGCCGATTCTTGGGCTCCGGCGAAGGCCATCCGGGTCTTTGCAAACCGTGGGCTGGCCGGCATTGATGGCACGATTGCCACCGCCACCGGCATCACCCTAGTTTCACCAGAAGGCACCACCCGTGTTTTGATGGGCGATCTCACCGCTCTGCACGACGCCGGATCATTGGCAATCGACCCTCGTGAAGGTGAGCTAAACATTCAGCTCATCATTGGCAACGATGGGGGAGGCACAATTTTTACCGGCCTAGAAATGGCGAAGACGCTTGACTCAGAAAGTTTTGAAAGACTCTTTCAGACCCCGCAGCAGATGGATTTTTGGCACTTGGCCGAGGCTTACGGCTGGCACTATCTGCGAGTCGAAACACTGACCGAACTGGATTCGGCCCTGGCCGCAACCGGCCGCGTTTTGATTGATGTGCGCCTAAGTTAAAGCGTCGCGCATTGGCTGAAACTTCAATTCTGTTTCGGCTAATTCGGCGTCCGGCTCAGAGCCAGCAACAATTCCGCCACCTGCGAAAGCACGAATCGAATCGCCTTCAATTTGCGCGCCACGAAGAGCAATAGCCCACTCGCCATCGCCATCGGCACCAATCCATCCCACTGGCCCGGCATAGCGGCCACGGTCAAAGCCTTCAAGCTTGGCTAACAACTGCTGAGCCTCAAGCCTTGGGGTGCCGGCAACGGCCGCTGTGGGGTGCAGTGCGGCGGCTAGGTCTAGAACGGAGGCGTCATTGCGCAAAACACCGTGAACGTCGCTGGCTAGGTGCCACAGGTTTGGCAGCGCAAGGCTGAATGGCTTCGGGTCGGCATCTACGTGAATGCAGAACGGGGCCAAAGCGTTCACCAAAGAGTCAACGGCAAATGCGTGCTCGGTGGTGTTCTTCTCAGATGTAGCCAGAGCGGCTGAAATAGCTGCATCGATAGCCGGATCGGTGCCGCGGCCAGCGGTGCCAGCCAAAACTCTTGCCGAAACCTGGCCGTGTGCCACGCGAACCAACAGTTCTGGTGAGGCACCAAACATGCCATCAACTGAATAGACCCAGCAAGTTGGATACTTCTCGGCAAGGCTCTTCAGCACCGGCCGCAGATCAAAATCGGAATCAATTTTGGCGTTGATGTCACGAGCCAAAACAACTTTCTCTACTTCGCCGGCGGTGATGGCAGCAACTGCCAAGCGCACGGCATTTTTAAAGGCTTCGGGTGACTGGCTGCCGTTGGTGAAGGTAAGAGCAGCATTTGATTCAAACTGGGCCGGCTGGCTCCAAAAGTCTTCGGCTGAAACGCTGTCAGCGCCACTCATTTCGGTGCCTTGAATCTCGGTCAACCAAACGCGGCCATCTCTTGAGCCAAGAATCACTCGAGGCACAATGAGCACGCTTTTGGCTTGGCTTTCATCGGCGAATGCAAAACTGCCAAAACCAACAAGACCGGTGCCGGGCAAATTCACTTTGTCGTCGATGTTCGACTCGGCAACCAGTTCGCGCCACTTCTCGGCCAAGTCTCCTAGCCGATCTGGGCCGCTGGCCTCAAGACGCAGGGCCTCGCCCCAGCCAATAATTCCTTGACCGCCACGGATGAAGGTCAGTGGGTTTTTTGGCAGGTGATCAATGAGTGCAAAGCCAGCATTTGGTGCCGCGGCAAGCTCACGCGTTGAAAGGGTCAACGACATAGTTTCGACCCTCTCGTTTTGGTTGCTGAGTGTTCACTGTGAACCTGCTAGCGGCTCTATGGGGAGTGATTTTCCGAAGGTAATCTTCAAAGGTAGTTACCTAAAAATCCTAAGCCCGAGAGGAGACCCAAAATTCCGAAGATTCAGTTTGTTGCACTCGCGGCCACGGGGTTTCTGGTCTTTGGCGGGGTGTTTAGTTCGGCGCCGGCCTTTGCCGCAGACGAAGACAACGAGGACAAGGGTGACAATAAGCG
>JBEDKW010000039.1:0-6090 GCA_041171945.1 Actinomycetota bacterium | reverse complement strand
AGATAAAGGGGCCGACAAAGCAAAGGGTTATTTGAGCTTGCTGATGGTGGCGTGAGCCTTTTTAGCCCAGGGTTGGGTCTTACCAAGCCGTGCCAAAACGATTAGCAAAATCGGAAACCAGAAGCGCTTCAAAATCCAGCGAATTAGAGCAAACATCAAACGCACCTTTCGTTCTTTAGAAAACCAGGCTTCGAAACCAACGCAACTAGCGCGGCACTCAGGCGCTCTTTATCGATGCACCGGAATCTCTTCGGAATATTTCGCGGCTAGCGCAGCATCTTCAAGGATGTTTAGTTCTTCGATGCTCACTTCGGCGGCCGGAAACTGCTGACAGAATTCATCGCGCACTTCATCGACGGCCACCCGGGCATCATCGCAAAGGTGGCAGCCTGGCTTGCCGATTAGCGTCAACGAGATCTTCACCTCACTAGCCTAAACTTGCAGAATGCCGTCAACCCCGAAGAAACTCATCGAAGCCGCTTTCTTCGACGTAGACAACACCATTCTTCGAGGCTCGAGCAGCTTTCTTTTCGGCAAAGCTGCCTTCAAAAAAGGCTTTTTTAAGCGCCAGGATTTTTGGCGTTTCGCTTGGGAGCAAGCGCGATTCATTGCCCGAGGCGAGTCAGCCAAAACGCTTGTGATGATCAAAGACCGCGCACTCGGTTTGATTCAGGGCCACAAGGTCTCCGACCTAGCCGAACTCACCAATGAGGTTTACGACCTTCACATCGCGCCAAAGCTCTGGCCCGAAACCGTGCGTCTCGCGAAGGCCCACATCGCTGCCGGCCGCGAAGTTTGGTTGGTTACCGCAACCCCTAAAGAAATCGCCGATGTCATTGCCGAGCGCTTAGGGCTCACTGGCGGTCTGGGCACCATTGTTGAACGCAAAGACGGCATTCTCACCGGAAACCTAGTTGGCGACACCCTGCATGGCCAGGCTAAGCGCCACGCCGTTGAAGCGATGGCTGCCAAGCGCGGCATCGACCTCACCAAATCTTTCGCCTATAGCGACAGCCTCAACGACCTGCCCTTGCTCACATCGGTGGGCAACCCGGTTGCGGTCAACCCAGACAAGATGCTGGCCAAGCACGCAAAAGCTGCGGGCTGGAAGATCTTGGACTTCAAAAAGCGCGAGCTAAAAGCTAACCGCTAAAACAGCCTTGTTAACGCAAAAACCCGCCAGCATCCGAAGATGACTGACGGGTCGAAGCTTTAGAAGATCTACTTCTTGTTGCGACGCTGGTGGCGAGTCTTGCGAAGCAACTTGCGGTGCTTCTTCTTAGACATACGCTTGCGGCGCTTCTTAATTACTGAACCCATAGGGACCTCACAGATTTTGGATGCCCGTCGGCCAGAACGGCCGTGAGCAAAACGATTTCCCCAGTCTAGCCCAGTTATTAGCCAGATGTTTAACCAAGATTCACATCAGACACACTCGTAGACTCAAAATATGACCGAACAACAGCCCTACTCAGTTCTCAAGGTTTACGAAGGCTTCGAGTTGCGCTCCTATCCCGCGCACGTTTTAGCTCAGGTGACCGTTGCTGGCGATTTCATGTCGGCTGGCAGCATGGCCTTTGGGCCGCTGGTTCGATACATCAGTGGCAACAGCATCGCAATGACTGCGCCAGTGGTGCAAGAGCCGTTGGCCGGCAACAGCCACCTCATTAGCTTTGTGATGCCAGCCGGCATGGATGTAAAAAGCCTGCCGATTCCTCGGGATTCTCGCGTGAGCACTTTGCAGGTGGGTGAGACCACGGTTGCCGCTCGAAAGTTTGGTGGCGGCTGGAACGAAGCGAAATTTGAAGAGCAGGGGCGAATGTTGCTCGCTGCAGTTCAGGCAGCCAATCTAAAAACCTCCGGAAATCTCTATTGGGCAAGATTTGACCCACCCTGGAAGCCGGGCTTTTTGAAGCGCAACGAGGTCCTCATCGCCGTGGCTCGTTAGCCGTTCACCCGTTGGCCAGATTTCACCCCTAGAGTTTTAGGCATGGCCCTTCAGACTTCGTTTCTAAAAACCGTATTTGCCGAATTCTTTGGCACCTTTTTGTTGGTGACCGTGGTGGTTGGCTCTGGCATTATGGGCACCCTGATGTCGACCGATGACGGCATCGCGCTGATCATCAACACGATTTCTACGATTTTTGCACTGTGGCTTTTGATTGTGCTGCTTGGCCCGATTAGCGGAGCGCACTTCAACCCGGTGGTGAGCCTGGTCATGTTTGTGCGCGGTGATTTGAGCCTGAAGGCCCTGCTCGCCTACATTCCAAACCAAATCGCCGGAGCCATTCTTGGAGCCATCACGGCCAACGCCATGTTCGGCACTTCATTTCCGCAGGTATCCAATAACTATCGCGAAGGTTTTGGCATTTTGCTTGGCGAAGTAATCGCCACAGCCGGCTTGCTGCTTGTCATCTTGCTACTCAGCGACTCAGGCAAATCGCAACTTATCCCGGTTGCCGTTGCCGCCTGGATCGGCTCTGCCTACTTCTTCACCTCGTCAACTTCCTTCGCCAACCCCGCGGTAACCATCGGGCGAATCTTCACCGACACTTTCTCGGGAATCGCAGTGGCCTCCACTGGGCCATTCATTTTGGCTCAACTAATCGGTGGCTTCGTGGGCCTAGGGCTGTTTCTTGCCCTGAGAGTTAGCAAGAGCTAGTTCACCTTTAGTTCAACTTTTAGTGGCAACATTCATCCATGGATAAAAAAGCCTCAGTACTTTTCGTTTGTGTTCACAATGCCGGCCGCTCACAGATGGCCGCGGGCTTCTTGACCGAACTGGCGGGCGACCGCATTGAAGTTCGTTCGGCCGGCACCCAGCCTGGCGACCAGGTGAACCCTTCGGCCGTTGCCGCAATGGGTGAAATCGGCATCGACATCAGCGAGAACTTTCCGAAGAAGCTCACCGATGAATCCGTAAAAGACTCCGATTACATCATCACCATGGGTTGCGGCGACGAATGCCCTTACTTCCCTGGCAAAACCTATCTCGACTGGCCATTGGATGACCCAGCCGGTCAGGGCGTTGAAGCTGTTCGCCCGATTCGCGATGAGATTCGCAAGAAGATCGAGGCGCTCATTGCCGAGATCGACGCAAAGGGCTAGTCCGGCTTTTTTTACAAATGTCCTATCTTTTTCTA
Source organism: Actinomycetota bacterium (assembly GCA_041171945.1). GTDB lineage: Bacteria > Actinomycetota > Actinomycetes > Actinomycetales > Microbacteriaceae > Rhodoluna. The sequence goes on along the minus strand of JBEDKW010000039.1, from coordinate 2,947 downwards.
GTTAAATGTGCGCATAATTTCTAATAGTCATTGGGGGGCGCCAGGGCTGATTTCACTTTTAACCAAGGATTCGAATGCCCCTAAACGCGCAAAATGCACCCCAGCCCAAGCAGGCACGGGCCAAAAATACAGTTGAGCTAGTCATCGCCGAAACTACCCGAGCACTTGCTCGCGGCGGCGAAACTGCCGTTCGCATCCAAGAAGTCTCAAAGTCCACCAATGTCTCGATTGGTTCGATCTATCACCACTTCGGAGACCGAGATGGGCTGATTCGAGCAGCCTATGTGCACCAGTTTGCCAGCAGTGTGCGCGATGACATTGGCAGCGTTAAACGCTTCATGACGAAAATGCACTCGGTGCAAGAGATTATTGAGCACTACGACGAAATGATTCAGTTTCTGGTCTCCCACTTCGGTCGCCTACCGGCCAGCGAGCGCGCGGCTATTATCGGCAACACCACCGGTCGCCCACTGCTCAGAAACGCTCTAGCCGAGGTGCAGAACGAGCTCACTAACGGCCTCACCGAAGTTATGCAGTTGCTTCAAGAGCGAAAAATGCTCAAGCCCCACATCTCACCTAGGGCCGCAGCAGTGATGGCTTTGGGAATGCTTCACGGCCGTGTCATTGCCGAACTAGACACCGACCCGGTCTCCGAGGCCGACTGGAACCAGGCCATGTTGAGCGCGCTCAGCGGGCTCTTTATTTTGGACAATCAACCGAACGTTTAGGCGCAAATTTGTTTGGTGCCGGCTGTATGGCTTAGGCGCCGGCGGCTAACTCTTTGGCCCGTTTAACGGCCGCTTCGGTGGCTTCAACAAACATGAGATCTAGTTTTGCTTCGGCCATTCGTGCAATCGCCCTCTCGGTGGTGCCGTTTGGGCTAGTCACCTGCTTGCGAAGGGTCTCTGGAGACTTGCCCGAGGCAACCAATAGCTCGGCCGCACCCAAGAATGTTTCGTTAACCATGAGCGCCGATTCTTCATCGGTGAAGCCATGGTGTTTAGCGGCTGCGGCCAGCTGCTCGATTAGGTAAAACACGTAGGCCGGGCCCGAACCCGAAATTGAACTGAGCGCATCGATTTTGCTCTCGTCGAGCACCATCACTTTGCCCACGGTCTCAAAAAGATCGATTGCGGTCTGCAGGTTTGCGTCGTTAGCGCGAGCGCCGCGGGCGATTCCGGTGACCGCACGACCAACGATTGCTGGGGTGTTTGGCATCGAGCGAATCACGGCCACCGTTGATGGCACGGCCGCTTCCATGGCCGAGTTGGTGATGCCGGCAGCCACGCTGATGATGAGAGCGTTTGGCAGCAGCGAGTCGGCTACTTCGCGAAGAACTTCGGTGACATATGCCGGCTTCACACCGATGAGAACCACGTCGGCCCCGGCAACGGCTTGAGCGTTGGCAGTGGCTGAGGTTTCGAGAGCAAAGGCTTTCACGCCAAGCTCATCCCGGTGTTTCAAAGCACTGATTTCGGTGCGGGTGCTAACCGAAATGTTCTCGGCGGCAAAGCCGGCCTTGAGCAGACCGGCGAGAATTGCCCCGCCCATAGAGCCAGAGCCGAGGATGGCGATTCGCTTGATATTCACAGGTTCAGTTTAGGCGAGGCAGAATGTCGGATGCTGTTGATAGTTTTGACTTATGTCTGTTGCAAAAAGCACTTTTGTCTGCACCGAATGCGGCTGGTCGGCCGCCAAATGGGTGGGTCGCTGCGGCGAGTGCCAAGCATGGGACACAATGCAAGAGGGCAAGGCCGGCGGGGGCCGCGGCTTAGGCACAGTGCGCTCCATTCGCCCGGTTTCCATTGTTGGCTCATCAGCTGCCAAACCAATCACCGATGTCTCAACCGAGCGGGTCGCCGCTTGGTCCACCGGGGTTGGCGAATTCGACAGAGTTTTGGGCGGCGGGCTAGTTCCTGGTGCCGTCATTTTGCTATCCGGTGAACCAGGCGTCGGCAAGAGCACCCTGCTTCTCGAGGTTGCCGCCAATACCGGCAAATCTGGCAAACGAGTTCTCTATGTCTCGGGCGAAGAATCGGTTGGGCAAATTCGCCTGCGCGCCGAGCGCACCGGCGCCATGACCGACAACCTTTATCTAGCGGCCGAAACCGACTTATCAACGGTGCTTGGCCAAATCGACGCCGTGAAGCCAGAGCTTCTCGTAGTCGACTCCGTGCAAACCATTGCCGCCGCCGAAATTGATGGCGCCGCCGGCATGCCCTCGCAAATTCGCGAGGTTGCCGCCAACCTCATTCGCGTGGCCAAAGACCGAGGCTTGCCGGTGATTCTGGTTGGTCACGTCACCAAAGACGGCAACATTGCTGGGCCCCGTGCCCTTGAGCACCTGGTTGATGTGGTTTGCCACTTCGAAGGAGACCGCCAAACCTCGCTTCGCTTTGTTCGCAGCATGAAAAACCGATTTGGCCCAACCGATGAAGTTGGCTGCTTCGAAATGACCGGCGAGGGCATTGCCCAAGTTGCCGACCCGAGCAGCCTGTTTCTTTCTCGTGGCGAGGCTCCGGTTTCTGGCACCTGCGTTACCGTCACGGTCGAGGGCAAGCGCCCACTCATCGCCGAGGTTCAGGCACTGGTGGTTAAGTCTTCGACACCTCAACCGCGAAGAGTCACCAACGGAGTAGATTCAGCGCGCGTGGCAATGTTGCTAGCGGTGCTCGAGAGACGCGCTGGGCTTCGCCTAAGCGACTCCGACGTCTACGTTTCGACAGTTGGTGGCGTTCGCCTCACCGAGCCCGCCTCAGACCTCGCAATCGCCTTAGCGATTGCCTCGGCAGTTCAAGACAAACCAATTGCCCACAACCTGGTGGCCTTCGGCGAAATCTCGCTTGCCGGTGAAATTCGCAAGGTTTCAAATGGCAAAATTCGCGCCAACGAGGCCAGCCGCCTCGGGTTTATTCGCTCGGTAGATTCAAGCGTTGGCGACCTCAGG
>JBEDKW010000038.1:0-5856 GCA_041171945.1 Actinomycetota bacterium | reverse complement strand
ATTATGAAGTGTCCAAGAAATGACCACTGGGTTTGGGTGTCTAGAGTGCCAAGGCCGGTAACGGTCACGGCGGAGGTGGCGGTAAAGAACGCGTCAATGAAGCGAGTTGTTTTGCCTGGTGCAGCGGAAGCCGGCAACATGAGTAGCGCAGTGCCAAGCAGGATAGTTGCGGTGAAAGCCACCGCGACGACCTGAGTTGGATGTAAACCTTTGCGGTTTAGCATTTGCGAACCCCTTCCAGAGCCAAGCAATATCCTACTCTTGCAACGGAAGAGGATTGCTCGTTAGGTTCGCGAAATAAAGTGGAGCCACCTTGGGGAATTGAACCCCAGACCTGCTCTTTACGAGGGAGCTGCTCTACCAACTGAGCTAAGGCGGCGTGCTGAGCTAGGCCCAACTCTTCAACTTTACTGCTTTGACAATGCGCCGATGCGGTGCAGGCGAGCGATGGCTCCGTCTTCGATTGGGCTCTCTGGCCCAATTGCCAGTCGAATGAATTTCAGAACTCCGCGGGTGAGTGGCTGGATGATCCAGCGAGGTTTTGCTTTTAGCCCGAGCATCTCTCGAAATTCTGGGCGAAGCGACAACACGGCGGCGTTGAACAGCAAGCGATAGACCGGTTTGGCCGGTGCTGGCAGTGGCGGGTTCTTGATGAACTTCACCACGTTAAGCGTGGTTTCATCTGAGCGCAGCAGGCCTCGCGCAAAAATGTCATCTATTTCGGCATCGAGCGCAGCCCGCGACATCGGTGCTTTGGTTAGACCGAGGGGCACAACCGAGGCAGCCCACTGGGCAACATAGTTGTCGGCACCGGTTGGTGCAGTGCCAGCCGGGATTGGTCGCCAGGCATACATCTCGTGGCAAGTTAGAAACGAATCAGTGAAGGCGATGTGCACCCAAAGAAGAAGGTCTGGGTCGGCAGCCCGGTATGGTTTTGCCTCGCCAACACCGGTGACGTATTCACCTTTTACTCGATCATGCAGACGATTTACCCTCGATGATTCGCCGGCAACGGCAGTGTGAGAGCCAAAAGTTGTGACGGTTAGCCAACGAATTGTGCCGGCCAAACGACCAAGAGCGTCTTGCTCGTAACGAGAATGGTTGGCGACTCCGGTGAGTGAACCCGGGTGCAGCGCCTGCATTAGCAAGGCACGGATGCCGCCAACTAGGGTGCCAAAGTCGGCGTGAACTATCCAAGGGGCATCGGTAGGAAGGTAGAGGCCGGGCTCTTCACCAGCGGCGATGACATCTAGCCAAGGTGGAACACCATCTGGGTCGCCGGATAAAAGTCGACGAAATCTCTTCGAAAGACTCTCTTGTAATGCGTTGTTTGCCACCGGTGTGTGCCTAACCTTTTCTTGTTCATCTTTATTAGGAGTGCACCATGAAAGAACTAGATCTGATCCACCTATGGGTCAAGGCCAGAAACCACATCATTATTTCCCAATTTGCCCCAACAGTTCTTCTGATTTTTGCGCTTCTAATGACGCCAAATTTCGTGCAGTCCAACTTCATTCTGAAGGTTGCCTACGCCCTGGTGCTTCTCTCTAGCGGAATCTTGGGCGCTGTTGCCCAAATCTCCTCTGCAAACGAAGCGTCAGCGATTGCTGCCCAGTTGGCCCTGTTAGAGAAACCGTCGCTGATTAGCCAACGAATCATTGCCACTGCACCTTGGATTGCGATTGTGAAATTTGGCACCCCAGCAATTTTCACCCTTACTTTCATCACACTTTTGATTCCTCAGTTTGCACTGGCTTTGCTTGGCTAAGCGAACCATCCAGGCTGACAGAACTTAAAAGAAAAACCCCAGACCGGGAAGGGTCTGGGGTTTTTCATTGGAACAGATTTAGTGAACTGCGGCCTTGCCGATAGCTGCACCAGTCATCGAACGAACTTCAAGCTCTGCATACTTCTGCAGGTTGCGCTCGCTCGAGGTGATTGTTCCAAGCCAGCCGAAGATGAATCCGAGTGGAATTGAAACGATGCCCGGGTTAGCCAGTGGGAACCAGTCGAAGCGCACGCCGCCCTCAACGTAAGGGATGAGGCTGGTAGCCATGCCACTTACGTTCGGAGAGAAGACCAACAACAGAACCGCTGAGAAAAGACCACCGTAGATTGCCCAAACGGCACCGCGGGTGTTGAAGTCTTTCCAGAACAACGAGAACAGAACTGCTGGCAGGTTTCCGGAGGCAGCAATCGCGAATGCGATAGCCACTAGGAAGGCCACGTTTAGACCCTGCGCACCGATTGCAAGCACAATCGCGATAAGTCCGATGACCACCGCAGAAAGCTTTGCAACACGAACTTCTTGCTCAGGAGTAGCGTTGCCGCGCTTAATCACGTTGGCGTATAGGTCGTGGGCAAACGATGACGATGAAGCCAAAGTTAGACCAGCAACTACGGCCAGGATGGTTGCGAATGCGATTGCACCGATAACTGCCAACATGATTGCTCCGCCAGCTGTGCCTTCGCCGCCACCCAAGAACTGAGCCAGCTGAGGAGCCGCCACGTTTCCGGATGGATCAACCGGGACGATGAGCTTCTTAGCCTCTGCAGAGAGGTTAGCGAGACTATCCAAAGGTGTACAGGCGACAGCGCCATCAACGATTGGGTTTCCCTTGGCATCGATTAGACAGCCATCAATCTCCTTGTAGCCGCGGAATAGCGTGGTGCGGCTAACCAAAGCTGCGGCACCGAAGCCGAGCGCAATGGTCATTAGGTAGAAAGCACCGATGTTTCCGATTGCCCAGTTGACCGAGGTGCGGGCCGCCTTTGCAGTTGGAACGGTGTAGAAACGGATCAGGATGTGAGGCAAACCAGCGGTTCCAAGAACCAAAGCCATGCCCAATGAAAGCAAGTCGAGCTTGCTGATCAAGGTCTTGACTGGGTCAATTAAACCGGTGCTGGCATCAATGATGTCTTTACCAAATTTGAGACCCGGATTCAGGAATCCCTCTTTTCCGGAGGCATCTTTTGCTGCGCCCAGAAGGTCAGAGATGTTGAAACCGAACTGCCAAAGCACCATCACGGTCAAAAGAATTGCACCGATCATGAGCAAGAATGCTTTCACAATCTGCACATAGGTGGTTCCCTTCATTCCGCCGACGGTCACATAGACAATCATCAAAAGGCCAACGCCACCGATGATCCAGTTTTTTGCACCTGGGTCGTTGATGCCGAGCAATAGTGAAACCAGCGCACCGGCACCCACCATCTGGGCCATTAGGTAAAAGATTGAAACAACGAGCGTGGATGTTGCTGCCGCACCGCGAACTGGACGCTGACGCATGCGGAACGCGAGAACGTCACCCATTGTGTAGCGGCCAGAGTTGCGAAGTGGCTCTGCAACTAGAAGCAGGGCAACAAGCCAAGCAACTAGAAAACCGATTGAGTAAAGGAAGCCGTCGTATCCAAACAGGGCGATGGTTCCGGCGATGCCGAGGAACGAGGCTGCCGACATGTAGTCGCCGGCGATGGCTAGACCGTTTTGGAAGCCAGAGAAGCTGCCGCCGCCGTCGTAAAAGTCTGATGATTTCTTAGTTGAGCGGCCTGCGCGGAATACCAAAACCAAGGTAAACAGCACGAAGACCACGAAGAGAATTGCGCTTAGCGTAGAGGAATTCACTTGGCTAGCTCCTTGTCTACCTTGTCGCGAATGGCGTCTGAAGGGCCATCGAGTGAGTGTGAGGAGTGACGCTCATAGAGCCACATGATCAGGAAGGTCGTCGCAAACTGCAAAATGCCGAGCACAAATGCGATGTTTATGTTTCCGAATAGCGGAGTGCTAACCCAGTCGCGAGCGAACGCGGTTAGAGCAACGTAGAGGAAGTACCAGATGAGGAAAGCGGCGGTCAACGGAAATGCGAATCTCCGGAATTTGCGCTTTAGGTCTTGAAATTCGGGTGAGGCTTGTGTTTCAGCCCAGACCCGATCTTTTTCTGTCGTTTCCACTGAACTCCAATGTTCATAAGATTTCACCCAGGCGGCATTGCCTTGGATCCGGGTTTGTTTCCATCCCCCGCTCAATCTAGCGAACCAAATTAGAACTATTCCCCAATTAGGCCGTTGATACCGAACCGTTATCTTTTAGCAGTTGGGGTCTTCGGTAGGCACTACATTTTTGATGAAGTAGTTGTCCACTGCGTTGTTCACGCACTTGCTCTCTTGACCGTAGGCGGTGTGTCCCTCACCGTTAAAAGTGACCAGCACGCCATTTTCAAGCACTTCATTGGCGAGCGAAACCGCTTGGGCATACGGGGTCGCAGGGTCACCGGTGGTTCCCACCACCATGATTGTTTTTGAGCCCTTGGCCGAGTAGTCATCGGGGTGCGAAACAACGGCGAATGGCCATTGTTCGCAGGACAAAGCGCCGAACTGCCAATAGCGGCCGAGAACTGGGCTTGCCTCCAAAACTCGCTCGTTTTGAGCGGCCATTGATGCTGCGTCCGACGGAGACCTGGCGTCGAGACAAGAGATTGAAATGTTGGCTTCCATGAGATTTGAGCCGTAGCTGCCGTCTTCTGCACGTTCGTTATAAGAGTCAGCTAGGGCCATGAGGGTGGTGCCGTCACCGGCGAATCCCTCGGAAAAACCTTGGCTTAGATATGGCCAATAACTCTGACTGTAAAGCGGCATTATCAAACCTGTGATGGCCGCCCAGACCGTCAGCTCTCGACCACTCTCGGTAGGCAGTGGAGAGTTTTCAAGGCCTCGCAAAAACTTTTGAATTTTGACAAGAGCCGTTTCCATCGAACCACTAAAAGGGCAATCGGCAGACTGCAAGCAATTGGCTAAGAAGTTCTTCAGGGCCTGATCAAACCCGACCAGTTGGTAGAGGCTCTGATCGGCATCACTCAGAGTTGGGTTAATCGCACCATCCAAGACCATTCGGCCAACGCGCTGCGGAAACAGGGCCGCGTAGGTGGCGCCCAGTTGAGTTCCGTAGCTGAAACCTAAGTAATTAATTTGATCGTCACCGAAGACCGCACGGATGACATCTAGGTCTTTTGCCGACGAAACCGTATCGATGAATGCCAGATTTGGGCCGGTGTTTTTCAAGCAGGCCGCAACAAACTTTGCCAGCTGATCGCGGGTATCTTTTAGGTCTGCCGCAGAGCCCAGCTCGTAGTCGGCGGTGCCATACAAGAATCGATCGGTGTCTTTCGGACTCAAGCACTCGACAGTTGGTTCACTCGAGCCAACTCCTCGAGGGTCGAAGCCGACCATATTGAAGTTCTTGCGAAGCTGCGCCGTGCCCAACTGATCAATCGAGTCGGTTATCCATGGCACGGCCGAAGACCCAGGGCCACCAGGGTTAAAAATCAGCGAACCGAGTGGTTTACCAGAATCGGCTTTATGAAATGCAACGGCAAGCTTGAGGGTGCCATCGGCAGGGTTTGCCCAATCCACCGGAACCACGATGTCGCCGCAGAAGGTTTGCTCATCGAGGCCACAGGGCGACCAATCAACCTGCTGAGAATAAAACTCTTGGTATTGGGTTGGGATGCTGGCATCAATCGTCGGCGTCGGGCCAACCACCGCTGGAGCGCAGCCAGCTAGGGCGAGGGCGAGGGCCGCAATTGCTGCGGTGAGTCGAGTGGTCCGGCGAGCGTTCGTCACGGTCTATTTCGCTTTTTTGCGCAGGCCAACGGCCAGCGACTCGAGCACCATTAGGTCGCGCACATTTGAATCGATGCGGTGACGGGCTTTGGTGATTGCATCAATTTTTTTGATGGTCGCAGCGCTAGTCGAGCTCTGGGCGAGCTCTTCGATTTTGCTTCGCAGTTCTTCATTGACCAAAGGAGATTCCGTGGCCAACTGAATGGTGAGCACATCACGATAAAGAGAAAGCAGATC
>JBEDKW010000037.1:0-5865 GCA_041171945.1 Actinomycetota bacterium | reverse complement strand
GGCGCTTTTCACCGCGCGCATCAAGCTTGGTTCACATCGCAGGTAGACACCGATAAGGCCTGGGGCATCACCGCATTCACCGGCCGCAGTGCCAAGGCTGCCGAAGAACTAGCGCCACAAGACGGCCTTTTCACCCTCATCACCCGTGCCGAAGACGGCGACAAATTTGAGGTAATCGACTCAATTATTTTGGCCGTTGATGGCAACGACACCGAGGCCTTCAATGCAGCAATCACCGATGAATCGACCGCAATTGTCACGCTAACCATCACCGAAGCCGGTTATGGAATGGATGCTGCGGGTCACGTTGACACCGTGAACCCACCGGTTGCGCTGCAGCGTTTGGCCAATGCGCTAGACGCTCGCCGACTAGAAAACGGCCAACCGATTGCGGTAGTTTCATGCGACAACATGCCTTCAAACGGCGCCTTGCTCAAGGTTGCCATGACCGATCTATTTGAGGAACTTGGCTCCGAGGCTCAAGCCTGGTTGGCCAGCGAAGTTTCGTTTGTCACCACATCAATCGACCGCATCACACCTAAGGCCACCGAGGCTGACATCGATTTGGTTAAGTCCGCCACTGGCTGGGATGACGCTTCACCAGTAATCACCGAGCCTTTTAAAGATTGGGTTCTGGAGGGCGAGTTTCCGTTGGGTCGACCTGCTTGGCAGAACGCTGGCGCGAGGTTTGTTGACAACATTGAACCGTTTGAGAACCGCAAACTTTGGTTGCTAAATGGTTCGCACAGCCTGTTGGCCTATGCCGGTTCACTTCGTGGTCACGAGACAGTGGCCGAGGCAATCAACGATGAGGTTTGCCTGGGTTGGGTCGAGGGCTTTTGGAACGAAGCGGTCAGCCACTTGCCGGCAGCCGAACTCGATTTAGATAACTACCGCGAGGCTCTGCTTGCACGCTATCGCAATGGCCGCATTGCTCACCGTCTAGCCCAAATTGCCATGGATGGATCAACCAAGTTGCGCGTGCGCATTGCGCCGACGGCCAAGGCCGAGCTGGCAGCCGGCCGCGATGCTCAGGGTTGCGCAGTCGCCATCGGTGCCTGGGTTGAGTTTGTGATTGCCAACCAGGGTGTGGTCGAGGACAGCCAGGCTGCGTCGATTTTGAGTTTGGTGACCAACAAACCGCAAGACCTTTCGCAACAGTTAGTGGCGCTTATCGACCCCGCACTTTCAGACCACCAAAGCTTCATGGATTTAGTTCTAAACCGCGTCAAAGTCTAAAAATTTAACCTATCTGGCAACCGTTTGCCACTATCTTCTTGAAAGGAAGAACAGCATGTTGAAACCACAAACCAGTGCAACCCGCGAGCTATCAAACCTCGATGGCCTTTGGAGCTTCAAAGTTGACTTCAATGACGAGGGTTTCAACCACAACTGGGCCGCGGCGGCCCTGGACACCAAACTTCAGGCTGCAGTGCCTGCCAGTTACAACGAGCTTTTCACCGATCTAGCCATCCGTGATCACGTGGGTTGGGTTTGGTATCAGCGCAAGGTTCGCGTGCCGCGCGGCTTCGCGGGTGAGCGCACTTTTGTTCGCGTAGACGCTGCAACTCACGAAGGCGTCATCTTTATCAACGGCAAAGAGGTGGCCCGCCACATTGGTGGTTACATGCCTTTCTCAGCAGACATCAGTGATCTTGCCGTTGCTGGCGAGGAGGTCTTGTTGACCATCGCGGTTAGCAACATGCTTACCAATGAGACCGTTCCACCGGGCCGCATCGTGGTTGGCGACAACGGCAAAAAGCAGCAGACCTACCTGCACGACTTCTACAACTACGCGGGCCTCTCTCGCAGCGTTTGGTTCTACTCGGTGCCTTCAACCCACATCGATGACGTGACCGTGGTCACCGATTTTGCCGGCACAACCGGTTCGGTGAACTACAAGGCTCTTCTTGCCGGCGGCGCAGCCGAGGTTAGTGCAGAGCTTTTTGATGAGTCTGGCGCTCTAGTGGCCTCGGGCTCAGGCGCTTCGGCAACTCTGTCGGTGGCTAACGTGCACCTATGGCAGCCAGGCAATGCCTACCTCTATGACCTCGTGCTTCGCGCATCGGTTGATGGCGCCTTGGTTGACGAATATTCACTCAAGGTCGGCGTTCGCACCGTTCGCGTTGCGGGCAACCAGTTCCTAATCAACAACGAGCCGTTCTACTTCACTGGCTTCGGAATGCACGAAGACCACATCGTCAAGGGCAAGGGTCACGACAACGCATTCCTAGTCAACGACTTTGATCTGCTCAAGTGGGTCGGCGCTAACTCATTCCGCACTTCGCACTACCCATATGCCGAAGAGGTCATGGATTATGCCGACCGTCAGGGCATCGTAGTTATCGATGAGACCGCAGCCGTTGGCTTCAACCAGAGCTTCGCGAGCATGTTTGGTGGCCCAAAGTTGCCAACCTACGGCCCAGAGACCGCAAACGAGAAGACTCAGGCTGCGCTGTTGCAGGCCATTCGCGAACTTATTGGGCGCGACAAGAACCACCCTTCGGTTGTTCTATGGTCGGTTACCAATGAGGCCGAGACCGGCATCCCAGAGGCGGTTGATTTCTTCAAGCCGGCCATTGAGTTGACCAAAGAGCTAGACCCAACTCGCCCAAACACCTACATCAACGTGATGTACGAGAAGTTCGACAAGTGCTTGATTGCGCCGCTGGTTGATGTCATCTGCCTAAACCGTTACTGGGGTTGGTATGAAGACCACAACGATTTGGCTAACGCGCAGATTCACCTCGAGGCTGAGCTCAAGAACTGGACCGAAAAGTATGACGTGCCATTCATCATGACTGAGTATGGCGCCGACACCCTTGCCGGAGCGCACTCGATTCACAACCTGCCTTGGAGCGAGGAGTACCAGACCGCTTTCCTTGACATCAACCACGCAGCATTCGACAAGTTCCCTTCCATCATCGGTGAGCACGTGTGGAACTTCGCTGACTTCCAAACCAAGCCGGGCATTTTCCGCGTTCTTGGTAACAAGAAGGGCGCTTTCACTCGTGATCGTCAGCCAAAGGCAGCGGCGCACTCACTTCGCGCCCGCTGGAATGTTCTTCAGAACCGCAAGCCAGCTTCAAAGTAATTGCCCGCAAGGCTTCTCAACCTAAACCGCCGAATAGAAAGTATCTGAGATGAAAATCGCTAAAGCAGAAGTATTCGTTCACTCTCCTGGCCGCAACTTTGTGACCTTGAGAATCACCACCGATGATGGCCTCGTGGGCCTAGGTGACGCAACCGTCAATGGTCGCGAACTAGCTGTTGCGTCATACTTGCGCGACCACTTGGCTCCGATGTTGATTGGGCGCGATGCGCACAACATCGAAGACACCTGGCAATACTTCTACCGCGGTTCATATTGGCGTCGTGGCCCAATCACCATGACTGCCATTGCTGCAATCGACATGGCCCTCTGGGACATCAAGGCCAAGGCCGCGAACATGCCGTTGTACCAGCTTCTCGGTGGCGCAAGCCGTGAGGGTTGCTTGGCTTATGGCCACGCTTCTGGTCGCGAGTTCAACGAGATCTTCGACTCGATTCGCGAGCACCAAGAAAAGGGTTACAAGGCCATCCGTGTTCAGACCGCTATTCCGGGCCTCAACTCGGTTTACGGCGTTGCCGCTTCTTCTAACGCATCGGCGGGTGCCGGTTCGGGCAAGGGTGCTTCTTCTGAGCGCTACGACTACGAACCGGCTCGCCGTTCTACTGTGCCAGTTGAAGAAGAGTGGGACACCCGCGCTTACCTAAACTACATTCCTTCGGTATTCGAAGCTGTTCGCAACGAGTTCGGTCCAGACCTGCCATTGCTTCACGATGGTCACCACCGCCTAACCCCAATTCAGGCAGCTCGCCTGGGTAAAGACCTTGAGCCTTATGACTTGTTCTGGCTTGAAGACCTAACCCCAGCTGAGAACACCGATGCGTTCCGTTTGATTCGTCAGCACACCACCACACCTTTGGCGGTTGGCGAAATCTTCAACACCATCTATGACTACAAAGACCTATTCGAAGAGCAGCTAATCGACTACGTTCGCAGCCCGGTTAGCCATGGTGGTGGCATCACCCCGTTGAAGAAGATCTTCGATTACGCCGCTGTCTACCAAATCAAGTCTGGTGTTCACGGCCCAACCGATGTGTCACCTATCGGTCACGCCGCTTCGCTTCACCTGGGCATGGCAATTCACAACTACGGCATCTCTGAGTACATGCAGCACTCTTCAGACACCAACGATGTGTTCCAGCCTGAATACACCTTCACCGATGGTCTTATCCGCCCGGGCACCAGCCCTGGTTTGGGTGTTTCTTACGATGAGAAGCTTGCTTCGCAGTTTGAGTATGAGTCAGCGTATCTTCCGGTTAACCGCCTGAAGATCGATGGCACCATGCACGACTGGTAAACACTCAACATAAATAAGAGGAGAATTCTGAAATGAACATGACAGATTGGCGGATCGTAGTCATGGGCGTTTCGGGATGTGGCAAGAGTTCGGTGGGCCTTGCGCTCGCCGAGACTCTTGGTGCAAGCTTCGTTGACGGGGATGACCTGCACCCAGAAGGCAATAAAAACCTTATGGCTGCGGGCATCCCTCTCAATGATGACAACCGTTGGCCTTGGCTCGACTTGGTCGCGCAGGCGCTCGCCGCAGGCAATCAAAGTGCCAGCACCGAAGGCACGGCGGGCACCGTGATTGCGTGCTCCGCACTCAAGCGTTCCTATCGCAATCGCATCCTCAATGGCGCACCAAACACCTTCTTCATTCACTTAGCTGGCACACGCGAGCTCCTAGCCGAACGCATGTCCTCCCGCGGCACTCACTTCATGCCGCTGTCGCTCCTAGACTCGCAGCTGGCAACTCTCGAACCCCTCGCCTCCGATGAACCGGGCGCAACCTTCGACATCGCCTTGCCACTGAAAACCATCGTCGAACAAGCGATTGTTGCCGTCGAGAAGAACAGACGGCTCGAGCTCTAAAAGCGAACCAGCGGTTTTTTGCACACTCACCTAACCCGCCAGCTTTGTTGGGCCGCCAACTCACCCCGTTGACACCTAACCCCTTAATCGCCGCCTCACAGCGAGTGCTGGTTTTGCCCCAAAACCCGAGCCTGAATGGCCTTCTAACTGCGACTTTTGACCGAATCTCCTGATATTTTGGAGCACTCTCAAATCGATAGAAAGCTGTCGCAAAACCCACCAAAACCAGGACTCGGAACCCTAATCTGCTGGGCAAAATCACTCAAAACCCGCAGTTGCTGTGAGGTGGCGAACACCCTTTGGGCGAGCGGGGGAGGGTCAAAAGCGGCAGGTGACAAAAAGAAACTGCGGCCGGGCCAGCCCGCGGCCGCCACGGCGTGCGAAACTGGACACATGAGTTGGTCAAATCGCACTATCGGATCGTTATCAGTTAGCCCAATCGCCATGGGCGGTGCCCACTGGTCGCTTTGGGAAGAGCGCGATGATGAGCAGAGCATCCGAACTATTAATGCGGGCATTGATGCTGGCATTAACTTTATTGATACGGCTCACCGATACACATTTGCCAATGACACCAGCCACAACGAGTGGTTGATTAAGAAAGCACTGGATGCAGCCGGCTGGGCGAGCCCGGTGAAAGCCAGCGACATCGTGGTGGGAACTAAGGGCGGGCATTTCTATCTTGATGGTGAGGGACCCATCGATGGTCGACCAGAGACGCTGAGACGTCACGCCGAACTGAGCCTCAAGACTCTGGGTGTCGAAAGCCTCGACCTCTATTACCTGCACTGGCCAGACCCTGCGGTGCCGATTGTGGAGAGCATGGGCGAGATTGAAGCGATGCGCCTAGAGGGCAAGATTCAAAACGTGGGTGTTTCAAATTT
>JBEDKW010000036.1:0-5895 GCA_041171945.1 Actinomycetota bacterium | reverse complement strand
CCACTTCGCGACAGCAATGCCGCGAAGGCTTCTCCTTGAACGTAGTCACGGGTCACTGGATCATTTAGATCGGTGTGCCAGTCGATTTTAACCGAGGTGGCAATATGGCCGGTCTCGTAGAGCAGCACGTCTTCGTCAGATTCGACGATAACGAGGCCATCGCGGCCGATGTTATTGGCTAACCACTCGGTACTTACCAGCACCTCTGGGTGCGCGTATTCGGCGAATTTTGCGGTGTTGTCTGTTTCGATGGCCATAAGACTGATGCTTCCTGTTGATGATTAGACTTGCTTCAAATACAAGGGTAAACGCCCCAGATAACTTCCTCTACACGCAAGGTAATAATTGGCAATCAATCCTGACCTATACGAGTCACTCTCGGGCAGAAATCCTCAGGCTTCGGTGGCCGACCTCCTAAATGAACTCGTACCACCGCGTGAATTTGAGAAGGCCAGATTCGATAACTACATTCCGCATGCCGAGTATGAGTCTCAGGCATTGGCACACAAGAGAGCCGCAGATTTTGCCGCCGGAAAAGGCGAGAAGCGCAAGTTCGGAAAAGCCTCTCCTGCCGCGTTGTCAGGCATTTACTTGGATGGTGGCTTTGGTGTTGGAAAGACCCACATTTTGGCGGCTGTTTGGCACGCCTTCAAGGGTAAAAAAGTATTCGGAAGTTTTATTGCATACACCGGCCTAATTGGCGCTCTTGGTTTCGCAGAGGCCGTTAAGGCTTTGAGCAAGTATCAACTCGTTTGCATCGATGAATTTGAACTTGATGATCCGGGCGACACGATGATGATGTCGCGCCTGCTAAACGAACTCGAGAAGCAAGGCGTGCGGTTCGCAGCAACCAGCAATACCCCTCCGAATGCGTTGGGGGAAGGCCGATTCGCAGCATCGGACTTCACCCGGGAGATTCATGGAATCGCTGATCGGTTCGAGATGCTCAGGATTGATGGCGAAGACCACCGCCACCGCCCAGTTGGAGTTGAGGCACGCACCTTTAGCGAGGATCAAATTACTCAGTGGTTGGCTGGCGAGGATCGCTCATCGATTGCAGTGGATGAGTTCACCGTGTTACTAAGTGCACTGTCTAAAATTCACCCATCTAGATATGGTCGACTTTTGCGAGGCATTTCTAAAGTCGTGCTCCTAGACGTGCATCAACTGACCGACCAAGTCGACGCACTAAGGTTTGTGGCCTTCATCGACCGAGCTTATGAATCCCAGGTGCACATCAGGGCAACCGGTCACCCTCTCACCGAAGTGTTCTCACCGGAGTATCTATCTGGTGGTTACCGCAAGAAGTACCTGCGAGCCGTTTCGCGACTTGGAGCGCTTACCGAATAGCAATTCTTTTACACGCCCGAAACATTTCGGGTGCTGATTCGAAACCTCTCAACGACAAACTATCTGCAAGCCGAGATTCGCTCGGACCCATTTTTGTTTTCTTAGAGAGAGGTAAACAAATGGATCAAGGTAACACCGCGTTCGTTCTGATATCGGCCGCATTAGTTCTACTTATGACCCCAGGGCTCGCGTTCTTCTACGGAGGAATGGTTAAGGCTAAGAGCGTTGTCAGCATGATGATGCTCAGCTTCGGTTCCCTGGCGCTGATCGGTGTTCTCTGGGTGCTTTACGGTTATGCGATCGCATTCTCAAACGGCGGCTCTGACACCTACTTCGGAATTGATGGTTGGTTCGGTATCGATACCTCACTAATCGGACTTACCGCTCCAGTAGCCGAGGCAGCCGCTCCAACCGGCGCATTCCCAACGCTTGCATTCGTTGCCTTCCAAGCCACCTTTGCCATCATCACCGTTGCGCTAATTTCGGGCGCAATCGCCGACCGCGCCAAGTTTGGCGGTTGGATGGTTTTCGCAGGTCTTTGGGCAACCATCGTTTACTTCCCGGTAGCTAACTGGGTCTTCAACTTCACCGTTGCAGACGGCGAGATCGTCGATGGCGGTTGGATCGTCTACGGACTCGGCGCAATCGACTTCGCCGGTGGAACCGCGGTTCACATCAATGCCGGCGCTGCCGGCCTAGCCTTGGCCATTGTTCTCGGCAAGCGCTTCGGCTTCAGCAAGGGAATCACTCAGCCTCACAACGTTCCACTAACCCTTCTTGGAGTTGCTCTACTTTGGTTCGGTTGGTTCGGGTTCAACGCTGGTTCTGAACTAGCTGCTGACGGCATTGCATCACTTGCTTTCATCAACACTCTTGCAGCACCATCAGCAGCGATGCTCGGTTGGATCCTGATTGAGAAAATCAAGCACGGAAAAGCAACTTCAATCGGTGCTGGCTCTGGAGCCATTGCGGGTCTAGTTGCAATCACACCTGCTTGTGCTTCGCTTGACCCAATTTGGGCCATGGCTCTTGGTCTAGTTGCCGGTATGCTCTGCGCACTTGCAATCGACCTGAAGTACAGCCTCGGCTTCGACGACTCACTAGACGTTGTGGGCATCCACCTCGTTGGTGGAATCGTTGGAACACTATGGATTGGAATTTTCGGCAACGGAGTTGGTGCAGCATTCGGCTTCGGCTTTGACCAGTTCATTGCTCAGGTTCTCGGCGCTGGCGCGGTTCTTGTCTACAGCTTCGTCATGGCTTTGGTGCTCGGCTTCATTGTTGAAAAGACAATCGGATTCCGTGTCAAGGCTCAGGACGAAATCGCAGGAATTGACACTGTTGTTCACGGCGAAGAGGCTTATGCCTTTGGCGCAGAACGCGGCTAATAAGTAAATAGTTCGACCTTTAACGAGGGGCCCATCAGGGCTCCTCGTTTTAGTGCGTTTATCGAGAGGGACCCACATGCCACACCAAGACAGCACCATGTTTCTTATCATCTGCTCGGCGATGGTTTTATTCATGACACCAGGGCTCGCCTTTTTCTATGGCGGCCTGGTTAGAGCATCAAGCGTGATCAGCATGATGATGATGTCTTTTGGATCCTTGGGATTGATTAGCATCCTGTGGGTTATCTACGGCTATGCAATGTCTTTCGGCCATGCTGGGTCTGGCAGCTTCATCGGCCTCGATGGAGTATTCGGAATCGACCTAAGCAACCTCTTCCTCGGGGGAGTGTTGGATAGCGCAAAGAACGGTGACGGCTTCGGGCTTACTTTTGCTGGCTTCCAAGGGACTTTCGCCATTGTCACGGTTGCACTGATTTCTGGGGCGATTGCGGACAGAGCAAAATTTGGCTCCTGGATGATTTTTGCCGGACTCTGGGCAACACTGGTTTATTTCCCGGTTGCCAACTGGGTATTCGATTTCACAGTCGAGGATGGCAAGGTCGTTGATGGTGGCTGGCTGGTTTACCAAATTGGTCTTCTAGATTTCGCAGGAGGAACCGTAGTCGAAATAGCCTCCGGAGCATCGGCCCTCGCGTTGGCGCTCGTGCTGGGCAAGCGCTTCGGTTTCTCCAAGGGAATGCACGTGCCGCACAATGTTCCTCTCACTTTGATTGGAGCAGCAATCCTTTGGTTTGGCTGGTTTGGATTTAATGCGGGGTCTGCCCTGGCTGCCGACGGTATAGCGTCTTTGGCATTCTTGAACACTCTCGCAGCTCCAGTCGGTGCAATGCTCAGCTGGATGGCCTACGAGCGACTGGCACACGGCAAGCCGACCGCTGTCGGCGCCGCCTCGGGCGCAATTAGTGGTTTGGTTGCGATCACGCCCTCTGCCGCCTACCTAACGCCCCTGTGGTCCCTTGTGCTTGGCCTAGTAGTGGGCGTCGTCTGCGCCCTCGCTATCGAGCTGAAATACGTCTTGGGATTCGATGACAGCCTCGACGTAGTTGGGATCCACTTGGTAGGTGGACTTATCGGCACCTTGTACATTGGGCTCCTCGGTACCGACGTTGGTTTACTGCTCGGATTTGGTTTCGAGCAACTAGGCCGCCAGGCAATTGGCGCGGGTTCCGTATTGCTCTACGCATTCGTGATTAGCTATGCCCTTGGCTGGTTGATACAGAAGACCATTGGTTTCCGGGTTACGAGCACGGATGAAATCGCAGGTGTGGACTCAACCATGCACGGTGAGATGGCATATGCGGGCACCGATCCGCGTTGGACTTGGAAGGCTTAGAGGCAATAACCCGCCATAGAGCGCGGCAGTTTGCGGTCTCGGTTTATTTCGGTTAGAGTATCCAAGTCTTCGAAAGAAGGCATGCGGATGTGGCTCAGTGGTAGAGCACAACCTTGCCAAGGTTGGGGTCGCGAGTTCGAATCTCGTCATCCGCTCGCAGCGGGCGTAAAGCCCTGTGGCAGCATGGTGGAGTGGCTGAGCGGCCCAAAGCAACAGCCTGCAAAGCTGTAAACCCACGGGTTCAAATCCCGTCTCCACCTCCACTAAAAAATAGGCAACAAGATTCAATGCATGAGCGATTGGCGCAGCGGTAGCGCGCTTCCCTGACACGGAAGAGGTCGCTGGTTCGATCCCAGTATCGCTCACGAAAATCCCGGTTCTCACGACCGGGATTTTTACTTTAAGTTCAATCCGGACTAATCGATGCTCAAACTGGCAGACGCGGTGAAAACCGCCTAGATTGCCCCCATGGGTATGAATGTTTAGAGATCGACGAGAGGCTGGGAGGCTTCTGGCTGAGGCCCTGATGGCCTATACCTCTACGCCTGCTCTGGTTCTCGGCTTGCCCCGCGGTGGCGTTCCAGTGGCCTACGAAGTGGCTACTCATCTGGGACTACCCTTGGGCCTGCTCATCTGTCGCAAACTCGGGGTTCCGGGGCATGAAGAATTTGCGTTTGGATCAATAGCCGAAGGCGGAGTGCGCTACATCAACGAAAACACGGTTCGTTCACTGGGTCTAAGCGAAGATCAAATTCTTCAAGTCCAGGCCCAAGAGACCAAGGCTCTTATGAAGCGGGTCGAAGTGTTTAGGGGCGACTCAAAAATGGCGAGCTTTCAAGGCAAAACTGCATTGATCATCGATGACGGTTTGGCGACTGGGGCAACTGCGAGAGCGGCCTGCAAAGCGGCGAGAAAATTTGGTGCGAAGCGAGTCGTCGTGGCTGTGCCAGTGGGGCCTTTGGGTTGCGAGAACTCGATACCGGAAGCCGATGAAGTCATCTGCCTGACTCAACCGGCAATGTTTTTCGCAGTAGGAAATAACTATGAAAGCTTTGACCAAGTGTCAGATGCCGAAGTTTTAGAAATTCTCGAATTGAGCAGTAAAACTAGTTGAGGTTCAACACCTTCGCAGTAGCAGCAAGCGAGGCCTTTGCCTTCGCCGGGCTCTTGGAGAGTTCGGTTCCGAAACTTGGGATAACCCGCTTGAGCTTTTTCTCCCAGGTTGGAAACTCCGATGGGAAGCTGGTCTCCAGGATCTGAAGCATGATGTGAACTGCTGTAGATGCACCAGGTGAGGCACCAAGTAGTCCGGCGATGGAGCCGTCTGAAGAGGTGATTACTTCAGTGCCAAACTGCAGTACACCTCCCTTTTTAGAGTCCTTCTTGATGACCTGTGCGCGCTGACCCGCATCCAACAGTTGCCAGTCCTCTGGATTAGCGCTTGGTATGAATTCGAGCAAAGACTCAAATTTCTTGGCCTTGGTCTTTAGAAGTTCACCGACAAGGTACTTGATTAGCGGGAAGCTTGTCAGCCCAACCGAAATGTAGGGAATAAGGTTGGCTGCCCTCAAAGACTTTGGCAAGTCAAGGATTGAGCCATTTTTTAGAAATTTGGGATTGGCCGTAGCGTAAGGGCCAAATAGCAAGCTGGTCTTGCCATCAACAATTCGGGTATCCAGGTGGGGGACTGACATCGGTGGCGCTCCAATGCTGGCCTGACTGTATACCTTGGCTTGATGCTGTTTGACCAATTTTTGGTTATCACTTCGCAACCACTGGCCGCCGACCGGAAAAGTTCCATAG
>JBEDKW010000035.1:0-6006 GCA_041171945.1 Actinomycetota bacterium | reverse complement strand
AGAGTTCATAAACGGCGTTTGAGGTCGCAATGTGGAGCAAAAGGTTCAAGATGGCGATGGTTAGAGCACCGATAGCGACAGTGCCGCCGAAAAACATGCCTGGTCGGGAAGCACGGAGGCTAGCCATCGACAGCGTTGGGCGAACCGCTTCAAAGCGTGCGGGTCTCAAATTAGCAATGCTCATGCTGCTCTCCGAATTTTCTGCGCTGCCCTCAGGCGCACCGATGCGGCACGAGGGTTCTTGATGATTTCTTCGGCCGTTGCGGCCTCGGCGCCCTTGACCAAAAGACGAACGGTCGGAGCGTGCTCAGGAAGTTCAATTGGGAGCTCAATCGGAGTTGACGAGTTAGCAGCGGCAACCAGCGCCTGCTTCACAATTCGGTCTTCGAGTGAGTGGTAGGACAAAACTAAAATTCGACCGCCGATTGCCAGCGCTTCGATGGCCGCCGGCATGGTGCGCTCTAGAACTTCGAGTTCGCCGTTTACTTCGATGCGCAAGGCCTGAAAAACTCGCTTGGCTGGGTGCCCGCTGCTTTTACCTGGGATGAATGGGATCACTTTGGTGATTAGCCCAGCAAGTTGGGTGCTGGTCTGAAATGGGGTTGTCTTGCGGGCGGCGACGATTTCTCGAGCCACTGCCTTGGCGTAGCGCTCTTCGCCGAATTCCTTGAAAATTCTGGCAAGCTCGGCTTCGCTATAGGTATTGACTACCTCTGCGGCAGTCTTGCCGGTGGTTGAATCCATGCGCATGTCTAGCGGGGCCTCATACGAGTAGGCAAAGCCGCGCTCTGCTTCGTCGAGCTGCATCGATGAAACGCCTAGGTCAAGCAGGATCCCTTGCACTTCATCGATGTCTAGCTCTTCGAGAACTTCAAGGATTTCGTCGTAGACCGCGTGCATCAGTTGAATGCGTTCGCCAAAACGAGCAAGTCTCTTGCCAGCGAGGTCTAGGGCGCTTGGATCGCGGTCGATGCCAACCACTGTGAGGTTCGGAAATCTATCTAGGAAAGCTTCGGTGTGACCGCCCAAACCTAGAGTGCAGTCAACCAGAATTGCGCCATCGGCGCTTAGGGCCTCGCCCAGAATTTCAATCGTTCTATCTAGAAGAACTGGATCGTGAAGAGTGGAGATTTCTTTAGCCATGATGTCCAGGTGTTCCTGAAGCTAAAACCCCATCCATTCGCCGTGAGCTTGGTTTTCACGACTAACTTGCATTGCTGCGAGACGATGAACGGGTGGAGATTTAGCTACAGGACTAAAAGAGCCCCGGAATCACCTCCTCCGCAACATTCGCGAATGAGTTTTCTTGCTTTGCTAGGTAGTCGTTCCAGGCGGTGGCATCCCAGATTTCAGCACGTGTGCCCACACCGATAACGACCAAGTCTTTGCCGAGTCCGGCATAATCACGCAGCGCTGCTGGGATGGTGATTCTCCCCTGCTTGTCTGGCT
The DNA here is from genome assembly GCA_041171945.1 of Actinomycetota bacterium. GTDB lineage: Bacteria > Actinomycetota > Actinomycetes > Actinomycetales > Microbacteriaceae > Rhodoluna. Next base: position 4,557 of record JBEDKW010000035.1, on the reverse strand, counting down.
GCTCGTCTGAAGCGCCGGAGAGAAATACTCGTAGGTAGTTTCTGGCCTCTGCGCTGGTTACTGGCGCCTGACGGATCTTCTCGTGGACCAATGAGAACTCGGCAGCGCTAAACACGAAGAGGCAACGGTCTTGGCCACGAGTGACTACGAGGCCACCTTGAAGTTCATCGCGAAACTTGGCCGGAAGAATGACACGGCCCTTCTCGTCGAGCTTGGGTGCGTGCGTACCTAACAACATCGCATTCCCCCTTCTCGATCAAGTTATTTCCACGTATCTCCACATTACACCACTCTCATCCACAATAGGGAATAAATTCAAATTAATTTGGTTCGGCGTGTCGAAATTTCCAATAAACACCTGGCATATCGCGAGTGGAGGGGAAAAGAGCAAAAAGGTTAAAGATGGCGTTAAATTGGCCAATTTTAAGGCAAAAAAGAGCCCTCCGAGGAGGGCTCTACAAAATTGGGTTCGAGACTAGCGGCTACTCGCCGGTTCGGCGATTCCAGCGATCCTCGAAAGAGCTTCTAGTAGACGAGGGCTTAGACGGTTTGTTCCCTTGGTTCTTAGCTGAAGAGCTCAGGCCGGGTCCGGAACTTGCCAGGATGAGCCCGGCAAGCATGACCAAGAATCCGACTACGCCCATCGGTGAGAACTGAAGCACTACGGCAACGATTAGAAGGGAAAGGCCCATGACTGCAAGAACAGCGCCACCCACAAGTTTTTTAGCCGAACTGCCACTCGGGCGCTTCATTCGATTGGCCAGGCTGGCATCGGATTCGTATAAGCCGCGCTCGAGTTCGTCGAGAAGTTTTTGCTCTCGTTCCGAAAGTGCCATTTGATTCCTCCGCCGGTGCTTAACAAAAAAGTCGCTGCCTTCTAAAAGTCTAAACAGCAAAGCCCTATTAGGCTATTCCCGTGAGTGAATCGAAAGCCCTTCTTGACCTAATCCAAGCCAACTTGGAAGAATTTTGCGCGGACCGAAGGGTCGAGTTTGAGAGCATCTCCCCCGACCTGGTTCCGGTAGTCGACTACACCCACGACTTGCTCGGTGGAGGCAAGCGCTTTCGCGCCCTTTTCGCATACTGGTCATGGGTAGGCGCACTAGCTACTGCCGATCTAAAGCAAACCGAAGAACAACGCAGCGCCTCCGCCGAAGCCATGGTTGGCATCACCGCCGCTCTAGAAATGTTTCACGCGGCCGCCCTAGTGCACGACGATCTTCTGGATCAATCAGACACTCGAAGAGGCGCTCCTTCGGTTCACAAAAGATTTGAAAGCCTTCACCAGCAGTCACAGTGGTCGGGCAGCCCAGAGCGCTTCGGTGTCGCAGGCTCAGTTTTGGTCGGTGACCTGATGCTCGGTTGGAGCAGCGAAATCTTCGGGCATGCCCTCCTTAACTCCCCGAATCAAGCCGTGCAGGCAGCCTGCCGCGATGAATTTAGCCGCATGCGAGTCGAGGTCATGGCGGGTCAATATCTCGATGTCCTCGAGGAGAACGCGGCCCCAACCAGACCGATAAGCGAGGCTGCTGGTCGAGCCAACCGAGTGATTCTATTCAAGACCGCAAAGTACACAATTGAAGCGCCGCTTTTGATTGGTGCGGCTTTCGCCGGAGCGGACCCTGGGCTACTTAGAGGACTATCTGCGTTCGGCATCCCGCTGGGAATGGCCTTCCAGCTCAGAGACGACATCCTTGGGGTATTTGGCGACCCGGCCATCACCGGAAAGCCCAACGCCGATGATCTGCGCGAAGGAAAGCGGACCGTTTTGGTCGCGCTAACTCGCGAGGCGCTGTCGCCTTCAATCGGAAGAATTTTTGACGAACTGCTGGTCAGCAGAAGCCTCGAGGCAGACCAAATTGAGTTCCTACAGAAGAGCATCATCGAATCTGGGGCTCGAGCTAAGACCGAAAGAATGATTGAAGAACTGGCCGATGAGAGCTTGGCTTCACTCGACGCCCTAGACATGGACCCGACCGCCAAGGCTCAACTGCGCGCACTAGCCCTAAAGGTTATTAATCGCGAGGCCTAAGCCTCTAGCTGCCTGATTAGGCAAGCAACATAGCTAATCTGCGAACCGCAGACTTGTGACCCTTGAGCAAAAACTCCATTGGGGTTCCCGGCAGACTGTCGCTGAACACGTAGAGCCACTCCATGGCGTTTTCTACTGTGAAGCCCGAGTCGAGAAGCACAATCATGGTTCCGTGAAGGCTTGGCAGCGGTTCGCCATCAACAATGACTTCTGCCGGAATTAGCGGAACACCGTCACGCTTGACAGCGATCAGGTGGTGCTCATCGATAAGTCTTCTAACTCTGCCCATCGGGATGCCAAGGACATCGGCTGCTTCCGGAACTGTTAGCCATCCGGTTACTTCTTCAAATACGTCATTCACAACTCAAGATTGCCACACCTTGGCAACTATCGGGTTAAAAACCATCGGTATGCGACGATATTCCAATGACCAATCTTGTAGGACAACTTGTTGCAGAGCGATATCTTGTCGAAAGATTAGTTGCCCGCGGAGGTATGGCCACTGTTTATCAGGCTGAGGATGAGCGCCTCCAGCGAAAAGTCGCCCTAAAAATTATTCACCAGCACTTGGCAGTCGACCCCTCATTCCGGCAGAAATTCATCGCTGAGGCAAGAATCGCAGCCCGGCTGTCGCACCCGAATCTAGTAAACGTCTTTGATCAGGGTGCCGACGGGGATTTAGCCTTCTTGGCGATGGAATTCGTCTCAGGAATCACCCTTCGGGATGCCTTGAAAGACTTCGGGGTTCTCGAAGCCAGTCGCGCACTCGAAATATTCGAACCAATCTTGTCTGGGCTGGCCGCAGCTCACAGAGCAGGCATCCTTCATCGCGACCTAAAGCCTGAAAACGTGCTGCTTTCAGACAGCGGTCAAATCAAGCTCAGCGACTTTGGCCTTGCTCGAGACATCGACAACAACACGGCCACCGGCTCACTCATTGGCACAGTTGCTTACCTTTCACCCGAGTTGGTTACAAGGGGCACTGCCGACGCCCGAAGCGATGTTTACGCTGCCGGCATCATGCTCTTCGAAATGCTCACCGGCCGCCAACCCTTCGAGGGTCAGCAGGCGGTGCAAATTGCCTATCAGCACGCCAACGACAATGTTCCTGCTCCGTCCTCACTGGTGGCTGCGGTGCCTCCTCTGCTCGACGAAATTGTGTTGTGGGCAACCGCTCGAAACCCGGATAACCGACCAAAAGATGCCGATGAATTGTTGACGGTTGTCAGTGCCGCAAGAACTCAGCTACGCACTGGTGTCTTGAACGCGACAGTTCGAATTCCGGCGATGAGCCTGAACACCGAAGTGCTCGACCGGGCCAGCCTTGGCACATCCGGGCTTGTCGCCTCGCTGGGCAATGAAACCGCCGTAATCGACTCGGTCAATAGCACTGAGGTCTTTGGCTCCTTCGAAGGCCCCGTTAGTGGCGATACCTCGTTGGTGAGATTCGGCCAGAAGCGTCGAGGCCTGAGTCTTGGCATCGCGACGCTGATGGTTATTTTACTCGCCACCGGCGCGGGTTGGTGGTTCAGCAGCGGCCCAGGCGGGCTCTCTGCGATTCCAGACCTAACCAGCAGAACTGTTGATGATGCCCGCTTGGCTCTTGGTGTTTTTGGAGCCGAGATTGATATTCAAGAAGAAAACAGCAACACCGTAGCGGCGGGGCTGGTGATGTCGACTGAGCCCGGCGCCGGCTCGCTGTATTTCTTCGGGCCGATTAAATTACTGGTTTCCGCTGGCCCGAAACTGGTTGCGGTCCCGAAACTCGCAGGGCTCGATCTTGCCTCCGCCAGCGCAACACTTGTGACCTCCGGCTTCAAGGTGGGCACCATTTCATCTTGGTTCAGCGAAAAGCCACTTGGTCAGGTTTATGACTATCTCGGGTTCGACGGCTCCCCGATTCCTGAATCCAGCTCAGTTAATCTCAAACTTTCCTTGGGCTCTATCCCAGTGGTTGCCGGCCTAGAACAGGCGGTTGCCGTGGCGGCAATCGAAGCAGTGGGCCTCAAAATCGCCGAAGTTGGCTCTGAGTTCAGCGACACCATTGCCAAGGGTCAAGTCATCAGCTTGCTGCCCCTCACCGAACCACTGGGCAAAGGCTCCGAAGTCAAACTCTTGGTTTCAAAGGGCCCAAACATTATCATCATGCCAAAGGTGGTCGGCGAGACTCTGTCGGCGGCTCAAACCCTATTGGCCAGCCTCGGTCTCAATGTCATAGTTGACACCAATCAGCTGCAAAGCAACTGGGGCATTGCCAAGGTTAAGCGCTCAAGCGAAGTTGCCGGGGCGCAGTTAAGAGCTGGCGACCAAGTCACCATCTACTCGAAGTAGATTTAGCGCTTCGCCAACTGCTCGGCCACCAAGAACGCAAGTTCCAGTGACTGCATGTGGTTCAGTCGAGGGTCGCAAACAGACTCGTAGCGCTCTTCAAGGCTCGCCTCGTCGATTGCATCCGATCCACCTAGGCACTCAGCTACGTCGTCTCCGGTTAGTTCAACGTGAACTCCACCAGGGAATGTTCCAGC
>JBEDKW010000034.1:0-6069 GCA_041171945.1 Actinomycetota bacterium | reverse complement strand
CACAAAACGCTCTTCGAGGCTTGGTTCTTCAACTGCAAATCCACGGATGCGAACGCCGGCTGCAACTAGCGCAGCCGCAAGTGTCTCTGGCTCGAAAGCTGAAGACACTGGGGCAATCAGAGATGAGTCTGAATGGGCGATCTCGTGCACAACCGGCACTAGGCCAAGGCCAGTCATTAGTGCGAACGCCGCATCAACATCTGGGGTGGTTAGGGACACTCGACTCTGACCCATGTGGCGCAACTCGGCGAGCTCTCCCTGAGAAACCAGGTTTCCGGCGCTCATGACGGCCACGTGGGTGCAAAGTTGTTCCACTTCGGCAAGTAGGTGGCTTGAGACAAAAATTGTGGTGCCCTCGGCTGCAAGCGACTTAATGAGGTTTCTAACCTCGCGCGTGCCCTGTGGGTCTAGGCCGTTAGTTGGTTCGTCAAGGATGAGAAGGTCTCTCGGCTGCAGCAAGGCGTTCGCAATTCCTAATCGCTGCTTCATGCCTAAGGAGTAGGCGTGAACCTTCTTTTTGGCAGCAACGGTCAGACCAACTCTTTCGAGGGCTTTAGCGACTCGCTCATTTCGAGTTTTCGGGTCTGCCAGTCGATCGGCGGTGTCGAGGCGCTTGAGGTTGGCCTCACCCGATAAAAACGGATAGAAGCCAGGACCTTCGACAAGGGCACCCACTTTAGGCAGCACGCTTTGCAAGTTGGCCGGCATGCTCTGGCCCAAAACATTGACCACACCCTCGCTAGGAGAGGTGAGGCCGAGCAGCATTCGAATCGTTGTTGTTTTGCCCGAGCCATTCGGCCCTAAGAATCCGAAGACCGAACCCTTAGGCACCGATAAATCGATGCCGTTTACGGCGGTCTGCTTGGCGAAACTCTTGAACAACCCCTTGGTCTCTATTGCTAGAGCGGGGTTGGCAAGAGTTTCGACTGCTTTGGGGCTTTTACTCACTTGGAAGCAGCGGCTTGCAGTGCTTCAAGCGAAACGGAACCGATGAATATGCGGCCGTCATCTGCGATGAAGGCGTTGATTAGAGCTGTCGAGAACAACTTGCCTCCGGCAACCGCGTTAGCTAGTTGCGCAAAAACTGGGCTGTCGACTAGTTCAGCAGGAATCGCGGCTGCCGGAATCTCAACGATGGCATCCCAGCCTGTTCCGTTGACGATTGGCATTGCACTCTTGTCGAACTGACCCTCAAGGGCTTTCAACTCGGCGATGTCTGAAATGTCTGACATCTTCGATAGTTCTTCTAGCTCAGTCATCGAAGGCACTGCAATCTCTTCAGCGGTTAGACCCGGAGGGGTCTGGAAGTTGAAGATTGCTGCGTCTGGTTGTGAGAAGTCAATGCTCGTGAATCCGATTTTGAAGGCTGGTGACTCTTGGCCTACGGCACGAACAACTACCTGAAGCGGCATTCCGGTTTCTGAATCTACGGCAACCGAAACAGACTCAACTAGGGTTTGGGTGGCCTTCGGGGTCAAGCGAATTTCGTAGGCACTGCGACCGGCAACGGCAACATCTTCGCCAACCGAAACCACGGTGCTTGGTTCGATTTTGCTCAAGAAGTAGTCGGCAATCTTGGTCGGGGTTGAAAGGTCGACGGCAAGTTCGGTGCTGAAGGCTGCAAGAGCCTCTTCAGCCTTGACTTCGGCCTTGGCCTTAGCTTCGGTGGCATCCGGCAAAACTGCGTGAACAACCTTGCTGGTCATTGAGTCGTAGCCCCAGACGTCGTTGCCGTTCACAACTAGGTTGCGCTCCGACATGCGGTCTTGGATCTGGATGCGGATCTTGTCGCTCGCGCCCACAAAGACTCGTGCGGTGTGGTTGCCGCTGAGTGCCTCTAGGGCTGAGGTGATGAGACCTGGGTCAGCTGCTCCAGGAACGAAGTCTTCCATGCCCTTTGGAGCCAGCTCGGTCATCTGCTCTTTCATCGAGTCAGTGACGCCGGTGCTCATCTGCATGGCTGGTAGGCCCATGTCTGAAATCTTTTCGACCACGCCCGAGAACGCGAGGTTCTCATCGGTGTTGACCATCAGCATCACTTCTGCTGCGGTCTTGTCAGGAAGATCGACTACGGCGTTGGCCTGTAGCGGCATGGCGACTGCGGCCACGACAACAATTGACGGAACCAAGACTGCTGGTAGCCATTTTGCTGAAATCTTTGACATTTTTAAACACCTTTTCTCTATGGGTTTCAATAGTGTTCAACCCAGCGACCGAGGCATTATTCCTGTTAGTTCGCTGATAAAACGGATTTTAGGGCTGCAAGCAATCCGTCAACGTCGGCCTCGGTGGTATCCCAAGCGCACATCCATCGCACTTGACCGGTGGCTTGGTTCCAAACATAGAAACGGTAGTTCTCGAGCAGTTTTTCGGTCACTTTTTCGCTTAAAACCGGAAAGACTGCGTTGGCTTCGGTTGGGTTCGGAACGCTCACGGCCGAGTTCTCGGCTGCGATTGCGCTTACGCCTTTATAGAGGCGCATAGCCATCGCGTTGGCGTGCTTTGCGTTGGTCAGCGCCAGGTCAGCCCCGTTTTCAAGCAGAGTATTCAACTGAGCCGACATGAAACGCATTTTTGAAGCGAGCTGCATCGATGTTTTGCGAAGAAAAGGCAGCGCCTCGGCGAGGGCCTTGCCTCGCTCGGTGGTCGCGTCAATAACGATGACAGCCTCGGCAGCCAAAGCGCCAATCTTGGTGCCACCAAATGAAACTAAGTCAACACCGACATCCGTGGTGAAAGCCTTGAAAGGCAAGCCCAGCGCAGCGGCTGCATTCGACAAACGGGCACCGTCTAGATGCAACAGCAAGCCGTGCTTGTGAGCAACCTCGGCAATGGCTTTGATTTCAGCCGGCTGATAGAGGGTGCCGCTTTCAGTGGTCTGCGTGATGCTAACTACGGCGGTCTGTGCACGGTGAACAACACCAAGATCAAAAATCTGCGACTCCACCATTGCGGGGGTCAATTTGCCATCGGGTGTGGCCACGGTCCAAAGCTTGAGCCCAGCCATCTTCTCTGGCGCGCCACCTTCATCAACGTGGATGTGAGCGGTGTCGGCACAAATTACTGCTTCCCAGCGAGTGGTGGCAGCTTGCAGAGCAATAACGTTGGCACCAGTGCCATTGAAAACCGGAAAGCCGACGGCGTTCTGGCCAAAGTGCTCTTTTACGTGCCCATCAAAAATCGCGGTCTCATCATCTTCGCCGTAGGCCACCTGGTGACCATGATTGGCGGCGCTGATTGCGTCGAGAATTTGAGGGTGCACGCCCGCATAGTTATCGCTTGCGAAACCGCGCCAGATGCCTTTTGTTGAAGTCAATTTGTGCAACCTATTCTGTGTTTATTGAAACTCTTAGATGTCTTCGGTGTGCTCTGGGATGGCCGGGGTGCGACCCTCAAAGGCAGTGGATAAAACCACGGTGGTGTGGGTGGAGACGTTTGCTGCGGCTCTAATTTTTGCCAGCAATTTCTCTAGGTCGGCCGGCTCTCCCACATTTACCTTCACGATGTATGACTCGGTTCCGGCAACCGACCAGCAGCTTTCAATTTCGGCAATCGGCTCTAGCATCTCGGGCACGTTATCTGGGCTGGCCGGGTCAATTGGGGTGAGCGAGACAAACGAGGTCATGCGCAACCCGGCTTTACCGAGGTGAATTTTTGCCTGGTAACCCAAAATCGCACCCTTAGCTTCAAGCTTTTTGATGCGCTGGTGCAGGGTCGAGGTGGGAACCCCGAGGGTGGCCGAGAGTTCGGTGATTGAAGCAGTTGAATCCTGGGCGAGCAACATCAAAATCTTGCGGTCTAAAGGTTCCATTTTTCTAGTATGCCAGCCAGTTCGTCTCGGGTTTTAGGCGGTGATTCCGCGAGTAGATTCGACTACGTCTTTTAGGTTGCGGGTGAGGGTTTCGTAGAAGACATTTAGAGGGAACTCATCGGGCAGAACTAGGTTTACCAGTTCCTTAAGCTCGCCCTCTAGCGGAAGTGCTCCGGCGCCCTTTGCCCAGGTAGATGCCGGGTGCGGCTGAACCAGAGCAGAGACGAATTCATAAGAAGCCATCCACTGTGCGAGCCTCGATCGGTCAATGCCATCGTGGTAAAGCTCCTCAACTTTTTCACAGAGTTCAACCACAGATTCGGTCACTTTATCCCAGTCGAAAGTCAGGCGGTTGTCTGTCCAGGTGAGGGCCTCGTGGCGGTGTAGCCAAGAGAAAATAATTTGACCCCCGAGACCGTCATAGTTTCTGACGCGATTGCCGGTAATAGGAAAACGGAATAGCCGATCAAACAGGATTGCGTAGCGAATAAATTTGCCGAGGCGCTCGCCGTTGGCGTCAAGGGTCAGCGTCTCTCTAAAGGTGGCTAGGTCGCAGCGCAATTCCTCGAGGGCATACATCCAGAAAGGCATTCGCTGTTTGATCATGAACGGGTCAAATGGCAGGTCGCCGCGCGAGTGGGTGCGGTCGTGAATCAAATCCCAGAGCACAAAGGTTTCTTGGGCCAGGTCTTGGTCGTTCACTAGACGCTCTGCATCTGGAGGTAGTGGCAAGTAGAGCAGCTTTTGCGCGGCACGAGACACCAAACGGAATCTGGCGGCTTCGCGGTCGCAGAAAATGCCGCCCCAATAAAAGGTGCTGGTTTCGCGGGTGGCAACTGTCTCAGGGAAGAAGACGGCCGAGTTGGTATCGTAGCCAGCGGTGAAGGCAACGAATTCGATTGGCACAAAAGCTGGGTTGGTGTATTTCTTCTCTTGCTCTGCAAGCCAAGCCGGCCAAAAAGTGCGAGTGATCAGCACTTCGAGGTTGCGGTTAGGGTTTCCGTTTTGGGTGTACATCGAGAAAATTGCAAAGTTCTCAACTTCGTGAAAGCGGTTGAGGTCGGGCCTAAACACCGCGAGCGAGTCAAAGAAATCTGGCACGGCAAATCCACCGGCAACCCATTTCTGCAGGTCTTGTTCCGCGGCAGCAAGATATTCGGTTTGGTGGGGGAATCTTGGGGTGAGGTCGGCTATCGCTGCAACGATGTCGCCAACCAGTTGTGTTGCCAGAGCGTGATCATGCTTGGTCGCGTCAATCGACCCATCTTTTTCTTGCATCGGGCGCAGAGTCTCAATGCGCTCAGCTAGGGTCAGCCAGTTGGGGTCGCTCTGTGCCCAAGTGGGTTCACGCTTTGCTGTGGCGGTGGCGGCTGCTTTTCCGCCGGCAACCCAGGAGGCAACGTTTGTCCAGAGGTTGCGATTGCCAAGCTCATCGATTGAGTCATCCCCAAAAACGTCTGAATCGGCCAGAACAACCACGCGCCCCTCTCCATAGTTAGCGGCAGCGATTAATGGGGCGTTAGCCGGCATCGCCGAGGCGCTGGTGGTGGCAACAATCTGAACCTCAGCGCTTGGGTCAATGACCAGAGCGCCGCTGCGATAGAAGCAGGCTTCGCCAACTCTGAAAGTTAGGTCGTGTTCAAAAGATTTATGTAAGTCGCCGAGCACCCAAGTCGCTACATCCTTGTGTTTTCGGTCTGAGTCTTGAACCGTGGCGTTCAAAAAGTTGATGCCAAAGTGCTTGGTTAGTTCGCCAAAGTTATTGCCGTATTTTTGCTGCTCCGTTTCACCGAGAACAATTAGCCCGCCGCCATTTTTTACAAAATCTAGGATGGCCTCAATCTCGCCAGTCGTGTAAACGGGGGAGCCAACGCCCACGGTTTTTTCCCAGTCGTCGTTGGAAGCGTGCGGCATAACAAACACGTCGACCGCATCGAGGGCAAACTTGGTTATTTCACCGGTTGCATGCACAGCTACTTCAAAGCCATTTGCTCGGGCAGTCGCTGCCATTTCTGCATAACTAGCGTCGGCCGGATTGCCGGGATTCATGGTCGCTGCGGTCTCAAGGTTGGTAGTCCAGGCTTGGCGGTGCGACTCATCGATGAGTAAAACGGCTTTATTCTTCATCAAAACTCCATTGACGGGAAAAATTACGGCTATTAGCCAAAGATACAACAATATATCCGTAATAAGTATTTATATTTCGAGCCTTGTCGGGGTCGGTAGCATTCTGATAATGTGAACGCTAACAGTTAACC
>JBEDKW010000033.1:0-6927 GCA_041171945.1 Actinomycetota bacterium | reverse complement strand
GCGATGGACCCAGCCATGAAGTATTGAAAAAGCGTGTAAGCCAAGATAAAGCCAATGATGAAGATTGCGCTAGAGCCATTTCCGCTGGCCATTCCCCACCAAACCGATAATCCGCCAAGGATGAGCACGAAACCGAGCACGATGAAAATCGTGTTGCGCTTATTTGCCGCGATTGCGGAATACATCTATCCCCTTGGGTGTCTAGCGAGAGTAAGTGTTGGGTTTAGAGCGATTTTTTTAGTTAGCTAAGTGTGAAGCCAGAAGGTTAAAACTGAACCTTTGGTGGCTCTTGGATGGTGGCCAAGTCGGCGACCTCAAAGAACTCACGCTCTTTGAAACCCAAACCACGCACGAACAGGGTCTGTGGGAACTGCTTGATCTTGGTATTCAGTTCGCGCACGCCACCGTTGTAGAAACGGCGAGCAGCCATAATTTTGTCTTCGGTGTCGGTTAGCTCAGCCTGAAGGCCCAAGAAGTTTTGGCTGGCTTGCAACGCTGGGTAAGCCTCAGCCACTGCAAACAGGCTCTTTAGAGCCGCGTGGAAGCCTTCTTCGGCAACAGCGGCAGCAGCCGGGTGAGCCATAGCCTCTGGTGAAATTGTTGCGGCACGAGCCTTGGTGACGTTTTCAAATACTTCACGCTCGTGGGAGGCATAACCCTTAACGGTTTCGATCAGGTTAGGAATGAGGTCAGCTCGACGCTTGAGCTGAACAGTGATGTCGCTCCAGGCTTCATCGACGCGAACATTTAGCGTGACGAGTGCGTTGTAGGTAGACCACAGGAAGATACCCGCGATGACAACTACACCCAAGACGACCCAAATTGCGATGTCCATTTATTGCTCCTCTTTATGCACCGAATGGGTGCTTTTCTCAATCGTAAAGGCAAGCACCGTCGCCGGCAGCAAACTCACAACGAGTTCCCAGAATTGGTGCCTCCAGTGGGACTCGAACCCACACTGTGACGATTTTAAGTCGTCTGCCTCTGCCATTGGGCTATGGAGGCTAAAGAAAGAGGGCGCCTGAATCAGACGCCCTCCTCAATAGCTAGTGCTACTTCTTTGGGCGAGACGCGAAGGTCTCAAATGCCAAACGAGGCTCTTTGGTGGCCGAGATGGCAACGATGTCGCGACGAAGCAAGAAGTTCCAGATCCAACCTGAGAAGACGCGAATCTTGCGCTCCCACATTGGCATTGCTAGACCGTGGTAACCACGGTGCATGAACCAAGCCAAAACACCCTTGACTGCAAACTTCTTGTACTGGAAAACGCCAACGCCGATGCCTAGGCCGGCAACCGCGCCCATGTTCTTGTGGAAATAGTCTTTGATACCCTCGCCGCGAATAGCAGCAACGATGTTGCGAGACATCAACTTGCCCTGGCGAACAGCGTGCTGTGCGTTTGGCACGCAGAAGCCACCAACGCCACCACCGGAAAGGTCAGGCACTGCAGAAACGTCACCTGCAGTCCAGGCTCCATCGATGATTTTTTCGCCATCGATGACTCGAAGCGATGGGTGCGCAGTGATGCGGCCACGCTCGTCGAGCGGAAGGTCGGTGTTGCGAACGAATGGGTGAGCCATAACGCCGGCAGTCCAGACGATTACGTCTGATTCGAACGATTCACCGGTTGAGAGCTCAATCTTGCCCTTTACGGCCGACTGAAGCTGTGTGTTCAAGTGAATCTTGGCGCCGCGCTTGTCTAGGTTGTCGATTACCCAGAGGCTGGTCTCCAGCGAGACCTCAGGCATGATTCGACCCATCGCTTCAACCAAGTGGAAGTGGGTGTCTTCAAACTGAATGTTTGGGTAGTAGCGAAGAAGGTAGCTCACAAGTGAGCGCATCTCGGCGAAAGTTTCGATTCCGGCGAAGCCACCACCGATTACTACAAAGGTCAGTAAGCGATCGCGAGCGGCACCGGCAGGCAAGTTAGCCGCCTTGTCGAGGTTGGTCATGATGCGGTTGCGCACCTCGACTGCCTCTTCGATGGTCTTCATGCCGATTGCCTCATCGGCGACACCCGGAATCGGGAAGGTGCGCGAGACGGCACCAGCAGTCATGATGATGTGGTCGTAGGTCTGCTTATAAGGCTTTAGGCCAGCAACCTCGATAGTTGCCGTCTTCTTGGCGTGGTTCACATTAGTGACGCTGCCGTTTACCACGTTGGTTGAGCGAAGGTGACGACGGTGCGAAGTGACCGCGTGACGGGCCTCGATTGAGCCGGCCATAACCTCTGGCAAGAAAGGCTGGTAGGTCAAGTATGGAAGAGGGTCAACCATGGTGACCTCCGCTTCGCCCTTGCGAAGAAGCTTCTCCAGCTTGAAAGCTGTGTAGAAGCCGGCGTAACCGCCACCAACAATAAGAATTTTAGGCACTGAGGTGCCAGGAGTGATTGCAGACATATTCCTAATTTACTACCTTCGGGGTGGGTGGTTGTTCCAGAGCTGTTGCTCTAAATATTTTCGCAGACACAGCGAGTTGGGCTCCAAGAACATAGTGCCAGAGCAATGTCCCCAATTGGGTTAACTCCTGGGCCGGCAGCTAGTGAGTGGCCAATCAAAGCATGCAGGCATTTCACTCGCACGGGCATTCCTCCGGCAGAGATTCCGGCGATTTCTGGAACCTCGAGCCCAAGTTCTTTGCCGGTTTTGTCGCGGTCGGCGATAAATGATTCGTGTGCGGCTTGATAGGCGGCGGCCAACTCAGGTTCTTCGGCCAGACGATCTTGCAATTGAGCCATGAGGCCGCTGGCCTCGAGGGTTGAAACCGCTGCGGTTGCACCGCGATGAGTCAAATAGTAGGTAGTCGGAAACGGAGTGCCATCGGCTAGACGCGGGGCGGTGTGCACCACGGTCGGCTTGCCGCAAATGCAGCGCGCGGCGATGGCGTAAATGTCTCGGGCTGGTCGGCCGAGTTGTCTTGAGACCTCGGCGATATCTGCTTCGGTTGCTGGGGTCAGTGGCATTACTTGGTTGCCTCCGCAACTTCTTCGGCAGGCTGATCGATGCCGGCTCTCACTACCGTGAGCATCAAGGCATCAACCCAGTTGCTCTTGGTTTCAAAAATCGAGGTCGAGATCTCGCTGGTGTTTTTTCTTTCGGCGAGAGATGCACCAACGGTACCGCTGGTGTCTGAAATGTCTACGCCTTCGGCATCCATCACCAAGTAGGAAACTTCGCCCGGCATTACGTAATACAGGCGATCGCGAGCCTGCGCGCGAACATAAGCCGGATCCTCCCAGCGCTTTCGCTCAACTTCCATGCGCTTCACGTCATCCTTGGCCTGCTGCAATTCAGCCTGAGCTTCAGCAATTTGCTGGCGCTGCAGAAACCAAGTTTGCACTCGCGGCGCCAAGGTAATTACTGCAAAAACAATCAGAACCAGCAGAGTGAGCGTGTAGGTGTTTAAACGAAAACCCCGCAGAGCAGCAGCCACCTGAGATGGCGCTGACTTTGCGGGGCGTTTCATAATAATCCGAGCTTATTTTGCGGTGTAGCGAGGGAACGCTGCTGCACCCGGGTAGTAAGCGGCATCGGCCAGCTCTTCTTCAATGCGAAGAAGCTGGTTGTACTTGGCAACGCGCTCTGAACGAGCAGGTGCACCAGTCTTGATCTGGCCAGCGTCGGTTGCCACGGCTAGGTCGGCGATGAAGGTATCTTCGGTCTCACCTGAACGGTGCGAGATGATGGCCTTCATGCCATTGCGCTGAGCAAGAGCAACAGCATCCATGGTCTCGGTTAGGGTTCCGATTTGGTTCACCTTTACCAAGATTGAGTTGCCAGCCTTTAGGTCAATGCCCTTTTGCAAGCGGGTTGGGTTGGTCACGTATAGGTCGTCGCCAACAATCTGAATCTTTGAACCCAGCTCGGCAGTGATTTTTGTCCAGCCAGCCCAGTCGTCTTCGCTTAGTGGGTCTTCGATAGAAACGATTGGGAAGTCAGCGATGAGCTGAGCGTAGTAAGCAATCATTTCTTCGGCTGAGAGCTGCTTGCCTTCGAAGGTGTACTTGTGAGTTTCTTCTGAGTAGAACTCGGTAGCGGCAACATCCATGGCCAACGCGAAGTGGGTGCCAACGTTGAAGCCGGCCTTGCCGATTGCCTCAACGATTAGCTCAAGCGCAGCGCGGTTGGTTGGTAGGTCAGGAGCAAAGCCGCCCTCGTCGCCGAGGCCGGTTGAAAGACCCTTGCTGTGAAGCAGAGCCTTGAGCGCGTGGTAGACCTCAGCGCCGGCACGAAGTGCTTCGCTGAATGCGTCGAAGCCGATTGGCACGATCATGAACTCTTGAACGTCAACACCGTTGTCGGCGTGAGCGCCACCGTTGATGATGTTCATTAGCGGCACCGGAAGGGTGTGGGCGTTTGGGCCACCTAGGTAGCGGAACAAAGGCAAGCCAGCTGATTCAGCGGCTGCGCGTGCGTTGGCAAGTGAAACACCGAGAATGGCGTTGGCACCCAAGTTGGACTTGGTGTCGGTGCCGTCGAGTGCGATAAGTGCTGCGTCAACTAGACGCTGGTCGGCTGCATCAAAGTCGATTAGAGCATCACCGATGGTGTCGATTACTGCTGCAACAGCGTTCTGAACACCCTTGCCTAGGTAACGTGACTTGTCACCGTCGCGGCTCTCGTGAGCCTCGAAAGCTCCGGTTGATGCGCCAGATGGAACAGCGGCACGGCCAAAGCTGTCGTCGTCGAGAAGAACTTCTACCTCGATGGTTGGGTTGCCGCGTGAATCTAGAATTTCGCGAGCACCAATGGCTTCAATGATTGACAAGGTTGTTCTCCTTATGAGCAGATTGCTGGGGGCTTGAACGCGCCGAAAAGCGCTAAAAAACGCCGTTGTGATTGTTCCTCTAGTTTAGCGGGCGAATGTTGAGGGCGCTGAGGTCGACAAGCTCTTGACCAACCGTGGCGAAAGAACTGAAACCCTGTTCTGCCATTGATTCGAGCAGAATGTTGAGCTTCTTTGGTCGCTGTTCGAGACGAACACGATAGCCAAGGTCGATTAGGCCAACCTGAAGATTTAGTGCGTTACCGATTGTGGTTGCTTCGGCATCGTCCAGCACTAGCACCACGGCCTTCACTTCATCCGTGCTTGCCGCAACAAGCTCGATTGCGCGTTCGAAACCAATTGAAATGCCAACCGCCGGCGAATCTTGGCCCAACCAGCGACCAACCATTCCGTCGTAACGACCGCCACCACCGATGGATGAACCCGACTCTGGGTGTTCAATTTCAAAAATCGAGCCGGTGTAGTAACCCATTCCGCGAACCAGTGTCGGGTCAAAGCGAAGTCGGTTTTTGCCAAATCGAGCTGCGATGGCCTGGCCGATTGTGGTCAAGGTGTCAATTTGTTCGGCGGTTGCCGATTCGCCAACGAGTTCACCAATCGCCTGAGCGCTTAGTTCGTGGTTTCCTGCTGAGGCAAAGCGCTCGAGCGCGGCCACTAGTTTTTGAACTTGGGCAATGTCGCCAAAATCATCGGTGAGTTCTTTGGCAACGCCGGCCACGCCAACTTTGTCGAGTTTGTCGACGCTGATTAGAACCTTGCCGTGAATGGCGTGCTCAAAACCGCAGTGCTCAAGCAGCCCCACCAGAATGCCTCGGTGATTTACCCGGATGGTGGCGTCGTTCAGGCCAATGGCGGTGAGTGCATCGAGGCTGGCGTTCAGAAGTTCAATTTCGGCCAAGACTGTTGAGTCGCCGATGATGTCGATGTCGCACTGCACAAACTGTCGGTAGCGACCCTTTTGAGGGCGCTCGGCACGCCATACCGGCCCGGTTTGAAGGGCCTTGAACACGGCAGGCAACTTTGAGCGGTTAGTTGCGTAATAGCGAGTTAGCGGAACAGTTAGGTCGTAGCGCAGACCCAGATCAGCCAGGCCATCTGAGGTTTCGCCATTGGCCTCGAGCAAAGCACTCTCGAGTTCAGCCCCGCGCTTCATTACGCGAAAAGCAAGTTTTTCGTTGTCGCCGCCCTGACCAGAGGTCAATCGGGCTAGATCTTCGAGGGCTGGGGTTTCAATTTCTTGAAAACCGTGGCCTAGGTAGGTTTCACGGATGCGGGATTTCTCAACGGGTAGAAAATCGCGCATTCCGCGAGGTGGGTGCACGTCTTTAGCCATGGCTCAAGTTTGCCACAGGCGCGGCTTTTTGCCCTTTAGGCAAGGCCTAGCGGCAAACCAAAGATTGGTCGCTCAGTTCTGAAGCGAAACAGGATCAGGTGCCCGGCTTTTCGGCAAAAGACTGACTGCCGAAGGTTTGCCATCGCGTGCACTAGGCCTCCGGCTGCGAGCTTCACTGTTTCATCGGCAGCAGAAACATCAAATTCGCCGTCGATTACCTGGATGAGCAGAGCCGTGCTGGTCGGGGTTTGGGTTATGGCCTGACCGGAATCGAAGGCAAAGAGCTCGGCCTGCAAGAGATGGTCGTCGAAAACAACTTGCGACTCGGTCTTGAAACGATTGATTCCCAGTGTTTGAACAATTCTGAGAAGTGGAGTCCGATAACTTCTGCGTCCGTCATTGATGTTCTCTGTCATGACCCGATTATGTGCTGGGCGTTTGAATCGAGGCCCGGAATAATCAGGACAAAGTCTGGTGACTATTTATCGGGCGAACCAAAGCCGATGACGCCGGCATCGCTAGATGATTCAATTTCAACTTCGCGAATCTCAACCTGAAGTTCTCTGACCGCACCGCGAAGGGCTCGCTCTGGATCGAATCCGGCGCCTCGCGCCGAAGACACCATTGCCAACAAGATAGCGCCGAGCTCTGCTTCGCTGGTGACCGAAAACGGGCCTGGTGCATCGGCATCGAGAAGCCCAATTTTCTCGGCTTTGCCAATCACTTTGTCGGCCAGCGCAAGAGCCGGCATGGCCTGCGGGATTCCGTCGAGGATGGATTGGCGGTGAGGCTTTTCCTTCTTCTTGTGG